>CAPNGW010000039.1 GCA_948665105.1 uncultured Lachnospiraceae bacterium | reverse complement strand
GCAGCTTGCTGACAATTTTTTCAGATTGCGGATGCATAGGGCGGTGCTGAGTGCCAGTGGCACTCGCTAAGCACGGACCGAAGTGGAGCGGAGACGCCCGTGAACGAGGAAAACCGTGGGTTTTTCGAGTTCGTACTGCGGCTATGGTATACTACACACAGGCCTGTGATGTACACGGAGCAAAGCGGGATGGGGAGTCTTAGGGAAAAAGGACCCGGCACTGCCATTTCGCAGAAAGAAGAGAATATGTAAATTGGACGCAAACATGAAATTCAATGAGGGTATTGACAGCTGGAAGACTGTAATTTTCCTGTATACCTCTGCCTTAAAGGAAGTGAACACCAAGCTGGAGATTTTAAATGACGAGTTCCAGCACGTGCACCAATACAACCCTATCGAGTACTTCAAATCCCGAATCAAAACGCCCGAGAGCATTGTGAAGAAGCTTAGGAGGAACGGTTACGAGAGTTCCATCGACAACATGGTCAGCCATGTCAACGATATTGCCGGAATCCGCATTGTCTGCTCCTTCACCTCGGACATTTACCGTATTGCGGAAATGATTGGCAAGCAGAATGATTTGACGGTGGTATCTGTCAAGGACTACATAAAGCATCCCAAGGAAAACGGATACAAGAGCTATCACATGCTGGTGACAGTCCCCATATTCTTGACAGACCGGGTGGTGGAAACACGGGTGGAGATTCAGATTCGCACCATTGCCATGGATTTCTGGGCCAGCCTGGAGCACAAGATTTACTACAAGTTTGAGGGCAATGCGCCGGAATACATCAGCCGAGAGCTTAAGGACTGCGCGGACATCGTTTCCATGCTGGATGTACGGATGCTGCAGTTAAACGATGCCATTTTGCAGGCAAAGAAGGAGCAGGAGAAACATTAGAGGGGGGAAGTATCATGGAGAAAGGAAGTTTTTCCATTCGGTTTGCAACAAGAGAGGATACACCGCTGATTCTGAATTTTGTGAAGGAACTGGCGGAATATGAGCATATGCTGGATGAGGTGGTAGCCGACCAGGAGCTGATGGAGGAGTGGATTTTTGACAAGCAGAAGGCGGAAGTGATTATCGGGGAGGAGGACGGCAGCCCCGTGGGCTTTGCGTTGTTTTTCCATAACTTTTCCACCTTCCTGGGCCGGGCGGGCATCTACCTGGAGGATTTGTTCGTTAAGCCAAAATACCGGGGCCGAGGCTACGGGAAAGCACTGCTTCAAAGGCTTGCGGCCATAGCTCTTAAGAGAGGCTGTGGGAGGCTGGAGTGGTGGTGCCTGGACTGGAACCAGCCCAGCATTGATTTCTATAAGTCTCTGGGGGCGGAGCCCATGGAGGAGTGGACCACCTACCGCATCAGCGGCGACACCTTGCAGAAATTTGGCGCAGGGGAGCAGTAGTCTGTTTGGCAGCAGGGGGATTTTGCTATGCTGGAATTTATACCGCGCATTATCAACTGAGGCCATATAAAGGCTATTGATTTTTTTAAACCACCGGTGTATAATATTATAAAAAGATGTTCTATAATATTGAACACAATACGATGGTGGTGAACAAGCGTGAAATTTGTAACATATGAAGATGAAACTGGCAGCATGGATGTCGGAATTGTCAATAAAGCGGGCAATAAAGCCATTTCTCTGCGGGAGATGGGACTTGAGTGCCGTGATATGACAGAGGCGGTTGCCGTAATGTCGGAAAGTAAATATTTTGAGGCGGCGAAGGTTTTGTGGGACAGCCAGTCCGGCAGAGATATTTGTAGTGTGCGGCTTTTGGCACCGATTCTATATCCGGCGCAGGATGTGATTTGCCTCGGTGTGAATTACAAAGCTCATGCCAGTGAAGCGGCAGCTTACGAAAAAGAAGCCTTTGACCTTAAAGCCCAGTGTCCGGTCTATTTTTCAAAACGTGTAAACAGAGCGGCAGCGGACGGTGAGGATATTTTCAGCTATCCGCAGCTTGTGGAAAAACTGGATTATGAGGTTGAGCTTGCGGTGATTATCGGCCGCGAAGCAAAGAATGTTAAAAAAGGGCAGGCCTATCAATATATTTTCGGTTACACAATTCTTAACGACATGAGTGCTAGAGACTTGCAGACGAGTCATAAGCAGTGGTATTTCGGAAAAAGCCTTGACGGTTTTACGCCGATGGGGCCGTGGATTGTGACAGCCGATGAGATTTCTTATCCGCCGAAGCTTTTGATTCAGAGCTATGTCAACGACGAGCTACGCCAGTCATCAAATACGGAGCGGCTTATTTTCAGCATTGACGATGTAATCTGTGAATTAAGCCAGGGCATGACATTAAATCCGGGAACGATTATTTCTATGGGAACGCCGGAGGGTGTCGGCATGGGCTTTAACCCTCCGAAATTTTTAAATCCGGGTGACACCGTAAAATGTGTCATTGAAAATATCGGAATATTGACAAATAAAATTGTCTGAGAAACAGATGCTTACATAAAGTAAGGAGGCGGCTGTATGAAAGGACCGGGCGTTATTATTCAGTCGGTGGATCGGGCGCTGCAGATTATTGATTTTTTTACAGGGCCGCAGGCGGAGCTTGGCATTACTGAAATAGCCGAGCGCATAGGACTTGGCAAGAGTACCGTTTACGGACTTGTCAATACGCTGCTTAAGGCAGGCTACCTGGAACAGAATCCGGAAAATAAAAGATACCGGCTGGGGCTTCGTCTGTTTGAGCTGGGCAGTATTGTCCAAAGCCGGATGGATGTGAGAGAAATTGCAAGACCGTATCTGGAAGCCTTGTCCCAAAAGTTCCATATGACCGTCCATATGGGAATTTACCGCGACTGGGAGATGGTTTACATCGATAAGGTTGACAGTCCGAATACAAGAATTGTTTATTCCCAGGTGGGAAAGCGGGCGCCGATGTACTGTACAGGTATCGGAAAAGCTGTTTTGGCAAATATGAGCCCGGCAGATGTCCGGTATATTTTAGACAGCCGGCCTTTAGAGCCTTTGACGGTACATACGCTGACAAAGCCGGAAGAAATTTTGGAGGAGCTTGAGAGGGTACGGACGAATGGTTATGCAGTTGACAATGAGGAAGTTGAACTCGGTCTTCGCTGTGTTGCCGTGCCGGTTTATGATTATCGGAAAAAACCGGTGGCAGCCGTCAGCATATCCTGCGCAGCGGCTTACCTTAATGAAGCTAAGATTTTGGAGGCGGCAACGGCGCTTGGGGAGACCGCCAAGGAAATCTCAAAAAGACTCGGCAGTGGTATTTGACAAAAGGAGATGAACCGTCGGGGCGGATAAAAATTTTTGTCCGTCTTTGACGTATTTTCTATAAGACAAAATAAGAACATGGTTCAATAATAAAGAACGTCAGAAAAGGAGGCTATATGATACTTACGGTAACTTTAAACGCAGCTGTTGATAAACGGTATGAAATGGAAGGCTTTACAGTAGGCGCAGTCAATCGTGTAGGGGACTGCAAAATGAGCGCGGGCGGGAAAGGGCTTAATGTTTCCAGAGTGGCAGCTTTGATGGGCGAGCAGGTTGTGGCCACAGGCTTTTCGGGTGGACATACAGGCGCGCTTATTGAGCAGCTTGCGGCAGCGGATGGGATAATGACAGATTTTACCCACGTGAATGCAGAGAGCCGGACATGCATCAATATTTTTGATAAGGCAACCGGTATCCATACAGAATTTCTGGAGGGCGGCGCTGAAATCCCCAAGGATAAGCAGGAGGAGCTTATAAGAAATTATAAAACACTGATTCAAAATGCGGATGCGGTGACGATTTCCGGCAGTGTGCCAAAGGGCGTTGGTACTTCAATCTATAAACGGATGACAGAGCTTGCGACAGATTTTCATAAACCGGTGCTTTTAGATACCAGCGGACAGACACTTTGCGAATGTGTGAAGGCAGCGCCCACATTGATTAAGCCAAACCAGGATGAGATTGTACAGCTGACAGGGCAGCAGATTAAGGATGAGGCGTCACTTATTGAAGCCGGACAGAAGCTTCAGGCATCGGGAATAAAGTATGTTGTGATTTCTCTCGGCAAGGATGGATCACTGCTGATTTCGGAAAAAGGTGTTTGGAAAGGGTCTGTACCGAAGATTGATGCCGTCAATACCGTCGGCTGCGGTGACGCTATGCTGGCGGCTCTGGCTTACGGGTTGTGCAGACAGTGGGCAGAAGAAGAACTTCTGCGCCATGCAAGTGCGGTATCTGCCGCAAGTGCAATGCATCAGCGGACAGGCTATTTTGAAGAAGCAGTCTATAAAAATCTGTATCCGCAGATTCAAATAGAAAAAATCAAATAGGAGGCATAGGAATATGGACAAGGTAAAAGTAGCAATTATCGGACCAGGCAATATCGGTTCAGACCTGATGTATAAGGTTATGCGCAGCGATGTCTTGCAGATGGACTATATGGTTGGCATCGTGGAATCAGAGGGTATACGCAGAGCAAGAGATTTGGGATTTCGGACAACGACAAACGGTATTGAGGATATTCTCGGGGAAGAAGAAATAAAAATTGTTTTTGACGCCACAGGGGCAAAGGCACATATGGTGCACGCACCGCTTTTAAAGGATGCTGGAAAGATTGCCATTGACATGACACCGGCGGCAGTGGGACCGTACGTTGTTCCGTGTGTAAATCTTGACAAGCTGTCCGATGCGGACAATTTTAATATGGTGACATGCGGCGGTCAGGCTACAGTGCCGATTGCTTATGCCATTGATGAGGCGGCTGACAGCAGTTATACAGAAATTATTTCATGTATTTCTTCAAAAAGCGCAGGTCCGGGCACAAGAGCCAATATTGATGAATTTACAGAAACAACGTCCAAGGCCCTTGAAGTTGTGGGTGGCGCGGATAAGGGCAAGGCAATTATCATATTAAATCCGGCAGAGCCGCCGCTGATGATGACAAATACGGTACATTCTATTGTCAAAAATCCGGACGAGGATAAAATTCATGCATCAGTCAACCACATTGTGAAGAAAATTCAGAAATATGTGCCGGGCTATAAGCTGAGAACACCGCCGATTGTGGATGGCAATAAGGTGACAGTCATTGTTGAGGTTGAGGGTGCCGGAGACTTTTTGCCGAAATATTCGGGAAATCTGGATATCATTAACGCGGCCGCAGTGGAGACAGCGGAAAAAATTGCAAGAGAAAGATTTTAAGGAGGGGATTTTGTGAGTCAGAAATTACAGCTTATTGATACAACAATGCGTGACGGCAGCCATGCTGTCAGCCACAGCTATACAAAAGAACAGGTGAAGGCCCTTGCGGCGGCACTGGATGCCTCCGGCGTTTCCATTATTGAAATCAGCCACGGCGACGGTCTTGCCGGCTCGTCAATTAATTATGGTTTTTCTCAGACCAGAGATATTGATTTAATTAAGGCGGCGGCAGACGAAATAAAGCATGCAAAGCTTGGGGCACTTTTGCTTCCGGGCATCGGAACAATTACAGATTTGGAAGAGGCTTATGAGAGTGGTGTGCGGGCCATCCGCATTGCGACTCACGTGACAGAGGCGGACATTGCCATACAGCATATTAAGGCGGCAAAAAAGCTCGGAATGTTTACAGCCGGATTTTTAATGATGTCCCATATGGCGTCGCCGGAGAAGATTCTTGAGCAGGCGAAAATTTTTGAAGAGAACGGTGTTGACTATGTAAATCTTGCTGATTCGGCCGGACATCTTTTGCCGGAGGAAGTTAAGGCGCGCATAAGTCTTCTGAAAGAAAATTTAAGTGTGCCGGTGGGCTTCCACGCACATAACAATTTAGGTCTTGCCGTGGCAAATTCAATGGCGGCCATTGAAGCGGGGGCATCCTACATTGACGGTACATTAAGGGGCTTAGGTGCCGGTGCGGGCAACTGTCAGCTTGAGGTGCTCTCAGCTGTTGTGGGCCGCATGAATGTGAATGTGGATATTAATCTTGACAGGATTATCCATGCGGCGGAGCTTGTGGAGTCAATGATGAAACGGCCTCAGGTTATTGACACAGATTCTCTGATGCTCGGCTATGCCGGTGTCTATTCAAGCTTTTTACTCCATGCAAAGCGCGCCGGAGAGCGGTTTGGCATACGGACAAAGGATATTCTTGTGGAGCTTGGCAAGCGGGGCATGGTGGGAGGTCAAGAAGACATGATTGTGGATGTGGCCTACCGCATGGCCCAGGCGCAAAAAGCTGCCGAGTAATACAAAAGCTTTCAGAACGAAGGCTTTTTATAGGTTTTTCTGTAAGCCGTCGGCGTCATGCCTGTAAACTCGCGGAAAACTTTATTGAAATGCGGAATATAGTTATAGCCGCAGGCAATGGCAATATCGATAATAAGCTCGTCGGTATCAATAAGCATCTGACGGGCATGGATGATACGGATTTTATTAATATAAGCGGAGAGGGCAGTGCCGGTCTCCTCTTTAAATATCCGGCTTAAATAGCTTGGATTTGTGTAGACGAAATCGGCAAGTGAAGAAAGTGACAGAGTGGCAGAGTAATTTTGCTTAACATACTGACGGATTTGTTCAATCATGGCAGCGTGTGAGGCGAGTGCTCTGCCTTTCTGCCCTTTTTTACGTCCGGATATGGAATAGAGCCGGGCAAGATAAAAAAGGAGGGAGCTGATAATTTCCTGCTTTAAGAGCATGGCATGGGGCAGTGTGTCCGTGGAAAGCCGGATGCATGTTTCGAAGAGCCCGTTTGCAATAGCGTATTCCTCGTCGTCAAGAAAGCGCAGTGTTAAATCCGCCGGCGAATTGAGATAGGTATCAATAATCGTTAAGGACTGGGACTGAAAGCTTTTATAAAGAACGTGCTCCTGGGAAAAAGAGATTTCCATAAAACGGCACAGATGTGGCGTCTGAGGCACGATATACAGCTCGCTCATATCGTGAAGCAGGATACAGTCCCGGGCATTAAAGTCATAAATATTTTCGTTGTGCTGCAAATAACCGCTGCCTTCTGAAAACAGTAAAAGTAAAAAATGATTCTGCAGCGTTCTTATGCAGCGGCGGCGGACAAGCTCGGTGTGCGCCGCGTAAATGTCGTCAAATGTGTTCTCCATAATATCACCATTTTGTATAATTTGAACACATAATACCATAAATAAATGTATAAAGTCAATATAAACATGTAAATATATAATAAGTTTTAGTAAAAATATCTAAAGAATATATGATGATGACATGTTATCATGAGTATACCAAAAACAGAATTGGAAGGGAGAATGAACCAATGAAAAAAACAGCAGCATTAATGATGGCAGCAATGATGGCAGCATCTGTATTGTCCGGATGTGGCGGAAAGCAGAAATGGGTGGACGGAGACGGTAAGATTGACGGAGATCTGACATTTTGGACACAGGACACAGAACCATGGAAAACTTACTTTGAGCCGGCTATTGAAGAATTTAAGAAGGCCTACCCGGATGTGAATGTAACCGTTGAGTACTTTGCAGAATTTGCAGATAAAGCAAATCAGGCATTTGCGGCAGGTGAGGAGCCCGATGTCATGCAGACATACAACAGCATCAGCGACTGGGCAAAAGGCGGAAAAATTGCTGATATTCCTGAAAGTGTGATAACAAAAGAGGAAATGGAATCTCTTTATTATGAGAGTGCATTGAAAAACAAAATGTATGACGGCAAATATTATTGTATTCCGTCAGAAATCAATGTTGAATCACCATCTCTCTATGTCAATATGGACATTCTTGAAAAAGAGAGTGTAGAGCTTCCGGAAACCTGGATTGAGAATAACGGTCCGGCCAGCTTCGCGGAGCTTTTGGAAGTTGCCAATAAGCTGACAGTTAAAAACAGCGATGGCAGTGTTACACGTTCGGGACTTGCTTACACATATGCTCAGTGGGAAGCAAACTTCTTATCTTTAATTCTTCAGTACGGCGGTGATTACAAAGATGAGGCAAACAATAAGGTTAAATTCGTGACAGATGAAGCTAAGAAGGCCGCAGAAACATTACTGAAATATTGTCAGGGACCGGATGCGGTCAGTGACGAAGGCGATACACGTTACGACTTATTTATCCAGGGTACAGCTGCAATGTGTGTCGGTGCACCGTGGTATGCAGGCTCATTTGCCATTGATATTCCTGACGTAAACTGGCAGGTATTTAATATGCCGGCATGGGTTGAGGGTGCAGATCCTATTTCCATCGGTACAGGCGGCTGGGGCTATGTCGTATCCGAAAAATGTAAAAATAAAGAAGCGGCATGGGCTTTTGTGCAATTTATGACAAGCGCAGAGCAGACAGGCAAGTGGGCATTGACAACAGGAGCGCTTCCTGCAAGAACGGATTCCTTAACAGACCTTGAATATGATCCGAATGTCGGTTCAGTCAACAAAGCACTTGCGATTGTGAAGGATATTCTTCCGTATGCGGCTGAGGACGGCGCATACATGGGCACTCCATCTACATTAACTTATACGATCGTCAGGGAAAAGCTGAGACAGCTTTTAGTTGACGGCGATATTGATACAGCCTTAAAAGAGATGGAAGACAAAGGCAATCAGATGATTGAAGAATATCTCAACAGATAGTGATATTAAATTAAGACGGAAAAACATAAAGCGCTGTCGGGTAATTATCCGGCAGCGCATCAAAGAAAACGGAGAATTTATGAAATCAGATAAAAATCTTTTGCAGGGCAATGTCAGAAAGACCTTTTACAGGTATCTTGTACCGGGAATGTCGGCAACAATTATGCTTTCAGCCAATTACTTTATTGATACGCTGTGTATCGGTCAGAAGCTTGGCGAGGAGGGACTGGCAGCGCTGAATCTTGCGTGGCCGATTACAACAGTGCTTTATGCACTGGGATATCTGATGGGTGCCGGAAGCGGTGCGAGATATTCGGCATATATGGCGCGAGGTGAAAAGGATAAAGCAAAAGGTATATATACAGGCGCGCTGCTCACTTTAGTTGCCATAGGACTTATCATTACAGCGGCGGCAGTGATTTTTATTGAGCCTCTTGTGACACTGCTTGGCGGTACGGGAAGTATACGGCCGGGCGTGACGGATTATGTATTCTGGGTTGTTGTTTTTGCAATCGCTTATATGGCGGATTGTTTTTACACAAGCGTGCTGAGAAATGACGGGACACCGAAGCTGTCCATGGCAGCAACGCTGATGGCATGCATGGTCAATATCGTTCTTGATATTTTGTTTATATGGGTATTTGACTGGGGAATGGCCGGCGCATCACTGGCAACATCACTTGCCGTGGCAACATCAACAGTATTCGGTGTTTTATGTACGTTTAGAAAAAAATCCGGTTTAAAATTAAATTTTGCTTATTTGAAAATTTCGGAAGTTGTCTGGACAGCGAAAGTCGGAATGTCAGCCTTTCTTACGGAAATTGACAGCGGACTTGTTACCTTTGTATATAATACGGTGCTTATACGGATTGCCGGCAGTGAATCGACAACGGCGGTTGCCGTTTACGGCATTGTTGTCAATGTCAATACAATCGTTCTTGCGGCAATTACAGGCATCACAAATTCATTGCAGCCTTTGGCCAGCGCCAGCTTCGGCGCCGGATTTAAAAGTCGTGCCAGGCAGTTTTTAAGTGAGGCAAGAAAATTTGCACTTATATTTACAATTATTGTTGTGATTTTTATTGAGTGGAAAGCGGAATTGATCGTGACGTTTTTCCTTGAGCCGGGCGATGCATTTTTATCGCAGGCGGCGGGCGCTGTCAGAATTGTGGCAGTATCTTATCTCTTAGCCTCAATCAATATGCTCACCGTTTCCTATTTCCAGGCAATTCAATCTTTTGTTCAGGCAGCCTGGGGCTCGATATTTAGAACCCTGCTTCTTCCGGTTGTATTTGTTATTTCCGGTGCGGTGCTGTTTGATGTTTCGGGCGTATGGACTGCCTCTATCTGTATAGAAGTAACAACAGCAGCCATTTTATGGTTTATGTATCCGTGTGTTCAGAAAAATACAGGAATGATAAAAGAAGGGGATGTTTCTTAGTGAATAATTTGGATTTTATGCAGACATTTATCCGATCGGTATCAAAAGATAAAAGAACTCTGGAAATGTTTCGCTACCTGGTAAACAATGCCTACATCAGAGCTGTCAATTATCATAATACAAATGACAGAGATGCGGACAGATTTGAGGCCGAGGTGAAGTATTACAGCAAACATTTTGTTCCTGTAAAGGTCAGGGATTTAGATCGTTTTTTTGAAACCGGAAAGTGGCCTTATGAAAAGCCGGGCCTTATTCCGACCATCTTTGAAGGCTATCGCAGCCACTATGATATTATGCGGCCGATACTGGACAAGTATCATTTTACGGGATGGTTTTATATTCCCGGCTTCTTCCCGGAAGTTCCTGCAGATGAGCAGTACGCTTTTTGCAAAAGCCACCGGCTGAGAACCACAGGCGAATATATGTACCCTGACGGGCGCATTGCCATGAACGGTGAGGAAATAAAGAAGCTGTCCGAAAATCATGTGATTTGCTGTCACACCGGCAGCCATTTTGAAATTACAAAAGAGACCTCCGATGAAGACATGCATCGTGAAATTGTTAAGTCAAAGCAAAAGCTTGAAAGCTATACGGGAAAGCCGGTGGATGTATTTTGCTGGCTTGCCGGAGATGAATACAATTATAACCCAAGAGCACATAAATATCTGAAAGAGGCCGGGTATAAATATGTTGTGAGTAACCTGAAAATGGAAAAAATCAAATAGGATGAGGTAACAGAGCATGAAAACAATGGAAGATGTACTTTCAATGTTAAAGGAACAGGATTTAGAAAGCTATAAGGCGCTGATGGCTTACTGTGATACGAGAGTTACGGCAGATGAAGGAATCCCGGCGATTATCGGTCTGGACGATTTGACAGCAACGTGGAATACAACCTATGAGGGCGCAAAGGACGATGAAAAGCTTCATATGATGATGGCTGCAGGCGCAATGATTTTTGCAAGTCTTTACGAGCAGAAAACGCCGGAGGAGCTTGGACATTATCCAGGAATCGCACCTGCAATGAGCGCCGTGGCAGAAATGTTTTTCCGTATGGATGAAAACGGCGAGGCAGTACCTTACAGAGACGTTGTCGGACAATTTATTAAGGAGCAGGGAGATAAGAAATGAGCAGCTTTAATATCGAAAACTTTGCAAAGCTTATCGCTAAAGACAAACGATGCTTTGAAATGATCCGTTATCTTATCAATAATTCATACATCCGCGTTGTCAATTATCATAATACAAATACAGCAGATGCGGACCGCTTTGAAGCCGAAATCAAATATTTCAGCCAGCATTTTGTGCCTGTAACGATGAGAGATTTGGATACGTTCTTTGAAACGAGAAAATGGCCTTATGAAAAGCCGGGTCTTATTCCTGCGATTTTTGAAGGCTTCAGAAACCACTATGATATTATACTTCCGATTTTGGATAAGTATCATTTTACAGGATGGTTTTATCTGCCGAGCTTCTTTATGGATGTGCCCATTGAGGAGCAGATGGCATTCAGCGAGGCCCACGAGCTTGATACGACAGATAAAAATATGTATCCGGACGGACGCATTGCAATGAACTGGGATGAAGTCAGGGACATTGCTTCAAGACATGAAATATGCTGCCACAGCGGCACACATTTCGAGATTACAAAAGAGACACCCGACGAGGATATGTACAGAGAAATTGTTGTATCAAAGCGTCATCTTGAAGAAAAAATCGGACGCGGGGTTGATGTATTTTGCTGGCTTTACGGCGAGGAATACAATTACAATACACGGGCGCATAAGTATCTGAAAGAGGCTGGTTATAAATATGTGTTAAGCAATTTAAAGCTTGAAAAGATTAAGTAATAGAGGAGCATACAAATGCGAAGAAGTGAAAAAATTTTGCAGAGACCGGATTTCAGCTTTAACAGGGCTGTGTATAAGTCGATGGGATTTTCGGATAAGGATTTGGAAAAGCCGATAATTGGCGTGGCAAATACATGGAGTGAGCTTGTGCCGGGAAGCTATAACTTAAGGGCGGTGGCGGACAGTGTCAAGCGGGGCATTTATGCAGCCGGCGGCACGCCTTTAGAATTCGGTGTGATCGGTGCCTGTGACGGCACGGCCCAGGGCAATGAAGGTATGCGTTTTATAC
>CAPNGW010000038.1 GCA_948665105.1 uncultured Lachnospiraceae bacterium | reverse complement strand
TATGTGCTGGACGGCGTGTTCCAGAGAGGCTGCAAGGTCCGCATCACCAGAGAGGGCCAGCAGATTTTCGAGGGCAGCCTGGCTTCCTTAAAGCGGTTTAAGGACGACGTGAAGGAAGTGCGTACCGGATATGAGTGCGGCCTGGTATTTGAAGGATTCAATGATATCGCAGAACTGGACATTGTGGAGGCATATACCATGGTGGAGGTTCCGCGCTAAAAGCAGAGGACGTAAAAAATATGAGAAAAAACAGTATCAAAAATACCCGGGTCAACGGTGAGGTTATGCGGGAATTAAGCAACATCATACGGGGGGACATTAAGGACCCCCGCATCAATCCCATGACCTCCGTGGTGGCTGTAGAGGTGGCTCCTGATTTGAAGAGCTGCAAGGCATACATCAGCGTGCTGGGGGATGAGCAGTCCCAAAAGGACACTCTGGCGGGGCTTCGGAGTGCGGAAGGCTTTATCCGCACCCGTCTGGCCAAAAGCATTAACCTTCGAAATACACCGGAAATCCGGTTTGTTCTGGACCAGTCCATCGAGTACGGTGTGAATATGTCAAAGCTTATCGATGATGTGAATCGGCAGACGGAGGAGTGACAGTCTGTGGCAGCAGCCGGAAGCTGTGATACAGCCACCGGACCTGCCATGCTGGTTAGTGAGGAGCATATATGAATAATTTAGCATCAAATTTAAAGCAGGTGTCTTCCGTGGCTGTCCTGGGCCATATTCGCCCGGACGGCGACTGCGTGGGCTCCTGTCTGGCCACCTGGAATTATATTCGCACCTGGTTTCCTGAGATTCGTGTGGATGTTTACCTGGAGCCCATTCCCAATATATTCAAATTTTTAAAGGGCTCGGACCAGATCAGACACGGCTGTGATTCTGAGGAGGTGTACGATTTGTGCATCGTGCAGGATTGCAGCTCCCTGGATCGCCTGGGAGAGGCGGTGAAGTATTTTCATTCAGCCAAGAAGACTGCCTGCATTGACCATCATGTCAGCAATGGAAGCTTTGCCGATGAAAATCATGTCTTTCCGGAGGTAAGCTCCACCAGCGAGCTGATTTTCGGACTTTTGGAGGAAGAGAGAATCACCAAAGAAATCGCCGAGTGCATCTATGTGGGAATGGTTCACGACACCGGCGTCTTTCAGTACAATTCCACCACAGCCCGGACTATGAACATTGCCGGAAAGCTCATGGAAAAGGGAATCGATTTCACCAAGATTGTGGATGATACCTTTTACACAAAAACATACAACCAGAACCGTATCCTGGGAAAGGTACTTCTGGAGAGCAGACTATTTCTGGAAGGCGCCCTGATTGCGGGGATTGCCAGGCTTGAGGATATGAGGGCTCTTGAGGTTCTGCCCAAGCACCTTGACGGCATCGTGAACCAGCTTCGGGTCACAAAGGATGTGGAAGTGGCGGCATTTCTCTATGAGACGGAGAATGGCTGCAAGCTGAGCCTTCGCTCCAACGGCAAGGTCAATGTGGCGGATATTGCGGTGTCCTTTGGCGGCGGCGGTCATGTGATGGCGGCAGGAGCAGACATGAAGGAAGAGCCCGAGGAAGTGCTGAGACAGGTTTGTGACAAGGTAAAGGCACAGCTGTAGAAGGATTTTCAAAGGCTTCCCATGATTGCAGGGAAGAATGTAATTGTTTTATTTATGAGAGGCAGATTATGTTACATGGAATTATAAATGTCTACAAGGAAGCGGGCTTTACCTCCCATGATGTGGTGGCAAAGCTCCGTGGCATTTTCAGACAGAAAAAAATTGGCCACACCGGAACCTTGGACCCGGCGGCAGTGGGAGTACTTCCTGTGTGCCTTGGAAAGGCCACCAAGGTCTGTGACCTTCTGACTGATAAGGACAAAACCTACCGCTGCATCATGCTTTTGGGCATAGACACCGACACCCAGGACACTACCGGGGAAATCCTCTCAAGGAGGGAGGTGACGGTGACAGAGCAGGAGATTACCCAGGCGGTTATGAGCTTTGTGGGAGATTATCAGCAGATTCCCCCCATGTATTCCGCCCTTAAGGTAAACGGAAAGAAGCTGTACGAGCTGGCCCGGGCAGGCAAGGAAGTGGAGCGAAAAGCACGACCTGTCCGCGTGGAGGAGATTGTCATTGAATCCATGGAGCTTCCCCGTGTGACCTTTCAGGTCACCTGCTCCAAAGGCACCTATATCCGTACCCTCTGCCATGATATCGGACAGAAGCTGGGCTGTGGAGGCTGCATGGAGCACTTAACCAGGACCAGAGTGGCGGATTTCACTGTGGAGGACAGCTTGAACCTTAGAGAGATTGAGGCGGCGGTGAAGGCCCATGAGTGCGGGGACGGATGGGACAATGAAAATGGAGCGGGGTTAAACCACGGGCTTCAGGCGCTCCTTCGGCCGGTGGACGACTTATTCCGGCAGTACCCAAAAGCCACAGTGAAGGAATCAGCCGGAAAGCTTTTGGAAAACGGTAATCGAATCCCGGTAACTGAGCTTTTGCTCTGGCAGAAGGAGTGGGAGGCTGCCCCTGTGCGCCTGTATGACGGGAGAGGCCGGTTTGCGGGCATCTACCGTTACCAGCCGGAGGCAGAAGACATGAAACCGATTAAGATTTTTTTGGAAAAGGATTGATAGGGATGGACTACATAAGAGAGAGCACAGACATTCGGATAGAGGCACCCACTGTAATCTCCCTGGGAAAATTTGACGGCCTTCATATGGGCCACAAATTCCTGGTGGAGCTTATGCTTAAGAAAAAGAGGCAGGAGGGCCTGAAAGCGGTGATGTTCACCTTTGACATCCCGCCCAAAGCCGCTGTGGGAAAAGAACCATTAAAAGTCCTGACCACCAATGCTGAGAAGGAGAGCGTCTTTGCCGGGACGGGTATCGATTATCTCATTGAGTATCCCTTTACAGAGGAGGTTCGCACCATGGAGCCGGAAGCCTTTGTCCGCATGCTGTCGGAGAAGCTCCATGTAAAATGCATTGTGGCCGGCAATGATTTCCGCTTTGGGTACAATCGCGGTGGAGACTATCACCTTCTCAAGGAGCTGGGCCCCCGCTATGGATTTGAAACCATTATTGTGGACAAGCGCCAGTATGAGGGCCGGGACATCAGCAGCACCTTCATCCGGGAAGAAATCCAGACTGCCCATATGGAAAAGGCCAACCTCCTTCTGGGATATGAATTTTTCGTTCAGGGCACGGTCCTCCACGGCCGTAAGCTGGGCCGTAAGCTGGGAATCCCCACGGTGAATCTGATTCCACCTGTGGACAAGCTTCTGCCTCCCTTTGGCGTCTATGTTTCCCGAATCCTCATCGGCGGAACGCTCCACGGGGGGATTACCAACGTGGGCCGAAAGCCCACCATAGAAGGAGAGAATCCCATCGGCGTGGAAACTCACATCTTTGATTACTGTGAGGACCTCTATGGAAAAGAAATCCAGGTCCGGTTTTTAACCTGGCTGCGCCCGGAGAAGAAGTTCTCTTCCATAGAAGAGCTCCGGTCTGAAATGGCCCGCAATATAGAGGAGGGGAAGCAGTATTTGAAAACGTATTCCTTTAAAAGCCTGCAGCCATAAATTTATGGCTCAGGTTTACCCTGCTTTTTCCACGGTGCGTGTGCGCCCCTTCTTGTCTTTGGCACAACGCTTTACGATTCCAGATTTAAACTTAAAGTCTTCGTCGTCTTTTTCTATGATATTTTCATTCATCGTTCAGGATATCGTCGTCCGTATTTTCAATTCTCTGCTTGCGCAGATAAAGGCCAGGGTGTCAAAGGCATGTCTGGATTATGGGGCCCAAGGATGGGCTCATTGCCTGATGAAAAGGGAAGGACCAGGTGAGAGGCAGCTCTTTTAGCTTTCAGAGAAGCAGCTGTTGGATGCGACATGGGACTGATATAGAAAGCAGGATGCTATTTTGAATCATTTTCATCAAGAAATTCTACTACACTATCTGCCGTACAATGTAAAATCCGGCATAACTTTTCCAAGGTATTCATTGTGATAGATTTGTTTCGCTTCAGATTGGTAATTGTATAGGGACTGAAATTGTGCTTGTAAATCAGCGTATACGTGGTAACGTTTCGTTCTTTCATTGTTCTCCAGAGCGGTTCATATGAAATCATGGCATTCTCACTTTCTGATGGCTTTTCTTATATTCTTTCATTATCAAATAAAATAAAACCCTTGCACATTAACAAAAAATTGTCTATAATGGGTAGTATGATACAGAAGAAAAATCCGAATATAAGGAGGCAAAAGATGAGAAAGCTACAAAGAATGATGATGCTGTTCTTGGTAATGCTGATGGCGCTCTTGGTTCCATGCCATAGGGTATCTGCCGCGGCAGAGGCAAAAAAGGATGGGCTGGAAGTGTCCATGGATACAGACAGGGACTCCTACCAATCCAATCAACAAGTGGATGTGACCATTACCGTGAAGAATCACAATGGCCATGAAGTGAGAGATGTTTCTGCGGAGATTTCCATACCCAGAGGATGGAAGGTAAGGGATAAAAATTCCAATGCAGCCACCCAGCAACAACTGGGAGCAGGTCAGCAGATGATACATACGGTGCCACTGGTACGGGCTACCAGCCCCTCCACAGGAGATAATGAAAATACGTGGCACTGGGGAGCGTTGATTTTCTGCATGGGAATCGCTCTTTTAGGAATCAGGCGAATAGGGAAAAAGCGGTTTGTATCCTTTCTTCTGACATTAGCATTATTCACCGGGATGCTGGCCGGAGCCGGAGCAGGACATGTCCTGGCGGCAGAGGGAACCGGAGAAATAGAGATTTCCAAAACAGTAAAAATGAACGAGGAGGATTTTACAATTCATGGAAAAGTCAGCTATGGAAAGGAGATTAGCGGGGGTGCAGAGACCTACACCAGGGGTGAGTGGATTTCCCTGCTTTTGGACAAGCTGGGAATCTCCAAAATAGACATTTACGATGATTATATCTGCTATTATCAAGATTCCATGGACTCTGTGTATGGAAGTGTGGCAGAGACGGCCTGGGGCTGGGGAATTCTGCCACAGCCGGAGGATTCTAACGTATCATTGTTTGAGGCAGAAAAGACGGTGACAAGAGAGTATGCCGCCTATACAGTGTATCATGGAATGGGATTTTCAGGGGACTATCGTTATAGCTTCTCAGATGCAGCGTCCATTTCCTGCTTAAACGAGGCCTCCCTGATGATTCAGCAGGGATTTTTGGATGCGCAAAATGGAGCCTTCGCGCCGCAGCAGCCCTTGACGGAGGCGGAGAAGAACCAGATATTCCAGGTGATGGACAGCTTTGGGCAGGCACTGGATTTTGATTCGGAGAAAAGCGTTTATGATATCGACTATGTGGATGATGTGAGAGAGTTGACAGAGACGGACTATACTCTGACAGAAAATACAGATGGCTCCTATACCGTGACCATACCCTCCGATAGCCATCTGCGCCCGGGGGATAAATTCGTATTACCGTCCAATGCTGCCAATCCGATGGAAATTGCCCTGAAGGTTACGGAGGCTGTAACGGAAGATGGAAAAATGATACTTCAATGTGTCGTGCCCGACATGGATGAGGTTTTGGATGAGTACAATATTGCAGGGTATGGAACACCGAATTTATCGTTGATTGAAGCAGCGGACGGCGTCGAGGTGGAATATGGTACGGGAGATATTTCTGCTTCGGAGGATGGAGAGCCTGCTGCCTACAATATCGAGGGCAGTACGCCGGATATGGGGAAATTGAAGTTCAAAATAAAAAGCGATGATTTTCCTTTATCAGGGGCGTTTGAAATGAAGATACCTACTGTGGCTGTAAAGGTACAAGGGAAGGGACTGGATATCCAGGAATTTTCCTGGCAGCTTAAGAATCAGACGAAGGTGCAGATACAGTTGGGGACGAAAGTAGAAATGGAGCCAGATGGCAGCGTACAGCCGGACAATCCGGTAAATGAAAACCTGAAAGTGGATGGGGCAAAATTGTATCTTCTGAAAAAGGATATTCCCATTCAGATCTGTCCCGGTGTGGCTGTGGGTATCCGGCCGTATCTGTATGCAGATGCAAGCGGAAATATTTCCTTAAGCTATACGGTTGGCCAGATTGTAGGGCAGCAGTATCGAAACGGCGCTCTGCGGTTTATCAATGATTGCTCCATGCAGAGCTTGGAGAAGCCAACGGTGGGCGCAAGTGCTTCTATGAAGGCCGGAGCAGGTCTCAACGTGGCAATAAAATTATTTGCCTGGAGCCTGCTGGGAATCGATACGACCATAGGAGCGGCGTTGGATTTGAAATACACTTGGCATACGGATATGGAGCCGAATCTGCATTGCCTGGGAGCAGCGGCATATCTGTTCTTGGATCTGGGCACAGACAAAGAGTCTCTGATTGGCGGAATTTTGAAAAAAATGATGTATAGCTGGAGCATAAGCATATTCAAAGAAACAAATAGTCCCTTCCGGTCATTCTGGCATGTGGAGAATGGGGTGAAAGTGCCAAAATGTACTTATGGAAAAGGCCATCTGGCAGGGATTGTTGTGGATGAAGATACCGGTGCAGCCATTGAAAATGCAAAGGTTGATGTATACAATAAAGCAACCGGGAATTTGGTGGCGACTGTGTATACAAGAACTGGTGAAACGGCCGACGGTGAAGTGAAGCAGGGGGAGTTTCTGGTGAAGGATCTCTTTGCCGGAGTGTATTATCTGGAAGTAACAGCCGACAACTACCGGGGAACATGTGTGGATGTGACGGTGGAGAAGGATGCCCGGAATGAGTATACGATTCGTTTGAAGGCCAATGGTTCCGGCGGAAGCGGCGAGGTTACGGAGGAAGAAATTGCCGCGGAGAAGGCCAGGAATGAGGCGTATCGGAAAGCCATGAAGGCTGGAAATCAGGATGATGGGTATGATATTATGGGGTGGGGTGAAGATGTAAAATATTTTGGAACCGTGGATGTGAATGGAGATGGTGTGGAAGAATTAGTGATTGGATGGAATAATCCGGAAAATGGTGATCCGAAAGGTCTTGTCCGGTGGGATGGGACGAAGCTTTGTGCAGTATCATGGCCAGAGTATTTGGGTTATATGTACTATTGTAAGGAAACAGGATATGTATTGCTATTTGGAGATGGTGATTGCGGATTCGGATATACTGGTGCTAGGGTTTTAAATTCTAAATCATGGGATTCAGTTTGCGTTTATAACGTTAATTATGAGTATGATGCTGAATCAGGAGATGCAGTATGGGATGGGACATATAGTGAATTGATTGAGGTGAAAGAAACATATTGGGATGGAGAATATAATGGTAGTGGCGTTGATTATGAATGGATTTTTAAGGATTACACCACCCCCGAGGAAGTAGCCGCCTTTGAAGCCCGCCTTGACAGCTACTTCCCAACGCAGACTCTGATTACCGCCCCATACGAAACCATCCAGGAGAATCTGGACAAATATCTCCCGATTGACGAAAATACCATCCGCATCATGCTGGAGGCAAGGCAATAGGAGAGAAGCATTTACATTTTAGATTAAGAATGGCTGCCTTTGTGCAGTCATTCTTATGGTAAACAACAAAATGAGCTTGCTGTTTACCATATCTTAGGAGCAAGAGATTATGAACAGGAAATCTTTGAAGATTATAATTCTCATTATCGGAATAGCGATTTTCTCTTTTACAGGGATTCTTTTGCATGGTATCTATTTTGACAAAGAAGCGGCAGCATCTTATAAAATAACAGACCACTCAGGTTTAAAAGTGGAACCGCTGGGAAGTCAGGGTGGATGCTGTCTCTACCCGGAGCGGCACGGGTATTATGCCGTATCTCTTCAATGGAAGGAAGAAGAACCGCTACAATATTATGAGGTTTCCACATTCCTTGACACAACAGATGCAATCTGTCTGGACTTGCCCCTTGGATTTACCGGAAATCTTCAAAATGATATCAATGCCTGGCGTTTACAGCCGCTGATGCTTTCGGGTGAAGAAGGCACGGCCGCCACTGTAAAAAGAGTAATTTTGACGGACGAATATGGGAAAGGGGAGCAAAAGCTTCTTCTGGGCGATGAAAGTCATAAATGGAGTGGAAGGATGCAGGCAGGCCCTTTGCAGCTTCGAAAATGCATAGATTCGGGTTATCTGCTTTGGACAAGCGACGATGGTAAAATTGAATTTCTGATGTTGAGGGAAGATTTGCAAAAGCTTGGCATTTCTGAAGAAACGATACAAAAGCTTATGAAGGAATTATCCAAGCTGCGGGAGTCGCTGGTGTATCTGTCCGGTGATTACGAACCCTTTGACGGCAAAACCCGTTTTGTATTTACAGAGGAGCTTACATTTACCGGGTTGGCGGGGAATCCCATTTACATAAACCGTCTGGCATTGGAGCAGCTGTTTCAAGGAGAGCTGACCAGTCAACTGGTAGGACGGAATCACCCTTTGTTTGTCCTTTGCCACGAGATGAGTCATACCTTTGATTTTTCGGAGGATCTGGAAGGGGAATGCGGCTATACTTTTGACCGGGAGCTTTTTGCATCTCTAAAAGCTATCTATGCCTTGGAATTATGTGGTTATCAGCTGGAATTTGATTTGCTGCGTGTGGTTCCTGGTATCGAAACAGGTGTCTATAATTATGAGAGCCTTCTTGCCCTCATTTTGAAGGGAGTAGAGGAAAAGCAGTTACCGGAAAGCTGGCTCCATGATATCACAAAGGAGCTGAGAAGGACAGATATAAATGCGGGCGCAAATGTTAAGTATGACTTATTTGTGAAATGGATGAAGGAACATGCTGATTTGGACTTACAGGAATATCTGGGGGAGAAAGGGTGGGATACAGTGGTAAAAGCCATGAAAAAGGAGTGATATTCAAATATAATGAGCTAGAGTTCAAAAAGAATTTTCAATACTTGTATTGGCAAATTACACAACTTGTATTCTGATTTGTGACTGTGGAGAATCTTAGAGCGTCTTAATGTTCTGCTAACAACCAGCAATTTGGTGGCATGGATGCCGCCGAAAGCCCGATTTGCGCCATGGAAGGCGCATAGAGGGCGGTTGCGTCCGTATACATTGCACTTCCTTAGAACATTTAGAGGCTCTTAGATTTGGAACCCGGAACAAAAGAGGAATACAAGTTGTGTAATTTGCAAGGTACAATCTAAGAAGGCTCTTTTTGCGCGCAGTTTATATTAGTTTATTACAAAAATATTACAATTTTATTGACAGCCCCCTCAATTCTTGCTATAATAGCAGGAAAGAACACAGTAGATCATAGCCGTTCTACTGTTTTTTCATGAAAAAAACCAGTTAACAACCAGATTCCTTAGGAGGCTTTTTATGAAACGCAAACCCATATATATTACAACTCTCTGCCTGACAGGCGTTTTGCTTACAGCAGCACCATCCATCACCTCACAGGCCAGCGGTGCCAACGCTGGCATTTCCGCAGCCTTAAGAGAGAGTCTTTCCGCCCAAAACGGGGCAGAAAAGATAGCGGAGGCTCTTCCACTTTCTGCCGCCACGGATGTGGAAGACAACACCGTCTGCGGCTATACCAATCTGGGCGTGGCAAATGTGGACAACCATCTGAATATCCGGGAAGGAGCCGGTGAGGATTATGAGCTTGTGGGGAAGCTCCCCAAGGACGGCGGCTGTGAGATTCTGGAGACTGAGGGAGACTGGTACAAGATTCAGTCCGGCAAGGTTACCGGCTATGTCAAGGCCGAATACGTTTTGACTGGAGATGCGGCGAAAGCCCGCGCCCAGGAAGTGAAGTCCACTGTAGCAACCACCAACACCCAGACCGTTTACCTGCGGGTAGAGCCCAACACCGACTGTACCATCTGGACGGCCATGCCGGAGGGGGAAGACATTGACGTGGTGGAAGTGATGGGTGACTGGGTGAAGGTAAATCTGGACGGCGACGAATGCTACGTATTTGGGGAACTGGTGGATTTATCCGAGCAGCTTCCCAAAGCCATGACCATGACGGAGGTACGCTACGGCGAAGGCGTGTCTGATGTGCGTGTATCTCTGGTGAATTATGCCTGTCAGTTTATCGGTAACCGCTATGTATGGGGAGGCACCAGTCTCACCAACGGCGTGGACTGTTCCGGCTTCACCATGCAGGTATTCGCCAAGTATGGCATTTATCTGCCCCATTACTCCGTGGCACAGGCCGGATACGGAACTCCCATCAGCAGCTCCGAAGCCCAGCCGGGAGACCTGTTCTTCTATAGCAAGGGCGGAACAATCAACCATGTAGCCATCTACATGGGCAATGGACAAGTGGTGCATGCAAGCTCACCCAAGTCCGGCATTAAGATTTCCAATGCATTTTACCGCACACCCAGCAAGGTGACACGGCTAATCAACGATTAGTCCATCTGCCCGGAGAGTGGGCGACAGACGTTACTGTTCACGGAGTGAACAGTAACTGACGGACCAGAGATTTTCCTAATATAAGGAAAAACAGGTTTACAAGCCGCAGGGCTTATGCTATAATGAGCGATAGTGAGTAAAGCCCATATTCAGTAAACGGACACTCCGACCTTTACTTAATATCTCACAGTCAAAGGGCGATTTCATACAAATTAAGGAGGTTATCATCATGATAGCAAAGGAAAAGAAGCAGGCAATCATTGCCGAATACGCAAGAACGGAAGGCGACACAGGCTCACCGGAGGTTCAGATAGCGATTCTGACAGCCCGGATTCAGGAGCTGACGGACCATCTGAAAGACCACCCCAAGGATCACCATTCAAGAAGGGGATTACTTAAGATGGTTGGACAGAGAAGAGGCTTACTGTCTTATCTGAAGAAGATTGACATTGAGCGTTACCGTACCTTAATCGCGCGTCTCGGCATTCGTAAGTAATTCTTTTCAGAGAAGAAACCATATGATAAATAGAGCGGAGCTTTATCCGCTCTATTTTATCATATGAGAGGTTAAGCAACCCGGCAGAAGAGATGAACCGGGACCACTGATATGTGCAGAATGGACAAGTCTGCATATATCAGTAGTTTCGGTATCTTCTGTCATAAAAATGTTTCAATATAAGGAGATACAATCATGTATAAGAGTTATTCCATGGAGCTGGCCGGACGTACCCTGACCGTAGATATCGGCCGGGTGGCCGCTCAGGCAAACGGTGCAGCATTTATGCACTATGGAGACACTGTGGTGTTATCCACCGCAACCGCCTCCGACAAACCCAGAGAGGGGATTGATTTCTTTCCCTTAAGTGTAGAATTTGAAGAGAAGCTGTATGCTGTGGGCAAGATTCCCGGCGGTTTCAACAAACGGGAGGGGAAGGCCTCCGAGAATGCTGTACTGACAGCCCGTGTCATTGACCGTCCCATGCGCCCTCTGTTCCCCAAGGACTATAGAAATGATGTTACCTTAAACAATCTGGTGCTCAGCGTAGATACCCAGTGTCGGCCGGAGCTTGTGGCTATGCTTGGCTCTGCCATTGCCACCAGCATTTCTGATATTCCCTTCAGCGGCCCCTGTGCCACCACTCAGGTTGGCATGGTAAATGGGGAGTTCGTATTGAACCCCAGCCAGGAGCAGTGGAAGAACGGCGATTTGAATCTGACCGTTGCCTCCACCAGTGAGAAGGTGATTATGATTGAAGCCGGAGCCAATGAGATTCCGGAGAATAAGATGATTGAGGCCATCTACATGGCCCACCAGGTGAATCAGGATATTATTGCCTTCATCAACAAGATTGTGGCAGAGGTAGGAAAGCCCAAGCACACATATACCAGCTGCGCCGTTCCGGAAGAGCTGTTTGCGGCCATTAAGGAGATTGTTCCTCCCACGGAGATGGAAGAAGCGGTGTTTACCGATGAGAAGCAGGTGCGAGAGGAGAATATTCGTCGGATTACCGAGAAGCTGGAGGAGGCCTTCGCAGAGAAGGAGGAGTGGCTTGAGGTATTGGGCGAAGCCATTTATCAGTATCAGAAAAAGACCGTCCGCAAGATGATCTTAAAGGACCAGAAGCGTCCCGACGGCCGTGCCATGAACCAGATTCGCCGCCTGGCTGCAGAGGTAGACTTGATTCCCAGAGTCCATGGCTCTGCCATGTTCACCCGCGGACAGACTCAGATTTGCGATGTTGTAACATTGGCTCCTTTATCCGAGGTCCAGAGAATCGATGGCCTTGACGAGAACGAAGT
The DNA here is from genome assembly GCA_948665105.1 of uncultured Lachnospiraceae bacterium. Classification (GTDB taxonomy): domain Bacteria; phylum Bacillota; class Clostridia; order Lachnospirales; family Lachnospiraceae; genus 14-2. Next base: position 75 of record CAPNGW010000038.1, on the reverse strand, counting down.
AAACAAGCGTTACATGCATCACTATAACTTCCCCAGCTATTCTGTGGGAGAGACCAAGCCCAGCCGTGGACCGGG
>CAPNGW010000037.1 GCA_948665105.1 uncultured Lachnospiraceae bacterium | reverse complement strand
CCAATGCCAACCGGGAGCTGGCGGGCAAGGCGGATGAGACGGCTGCCAGAACCTTGCAGCAGGCAGAAGAGCTGAAAAAAGTCGTGATGTCGGTGAAGCTCAGATAGACAAAACGGAGGTTATACAGATGAGGCGTAAGCTGTTTATTTCAGGGATTGTGACAATCCTGCTGACAGCTTGTATAGGCTGCGGTGGGAAGAACCAGATGAAGGACGGATATTATACGGCGGAAATGTCGGATTTTTCTCATGGATGGAAGGAATATGTGTGCATTTATGTGAAGAATGACAAGATTATATCGGCGGAGTTCAATGCAAAGGACCCCAATGGCTTTATCAAGGCCTGGGACAATGAATATATGAACAATATGAACTCCGTAGCGGGGACATATCCCAACCGGTATACCAGAGAATATGTACAGCAGCTGATGGAAGGGCAGAAGGAGACGGAGGTGGAGACTGTATCCGGCGCCACCACCTCCGGCGATAATTTCAGAAAGCTGATTGTGACGGTAATCGAGCAGGCGAAGAAGGGCGATGCCTCCGTGGCGGTGGTGACGGGAAAAGAGTAAAGCCGCAAAATACCCAGTCATCCTTTTATATAGGCTTATCCCCGGTATTTGCTGGGGGACATGCCCATGGTATCCCGAAACAGCTTGGAGAAATAATGAGGATTTGCAATTCCTACCATCTCACCGATGGCGTTGATGGGTAAATTGGTCTGACGGAGTAAATCACAGGCTTTGTTCATCCGGCAATTTGTGATGTACTGATGGACAAAGGTTCCGGTTTTCTGGAAAAAGATTTTTCCCAAGTAATTGGGTGACAGGTGAACCATGGAGGAAAGGGACTGAATGCTCAGCCGTTCCTCCAAATGCTCTTTAATATAGCTGATAACGGTGTCCACGTATTTGCTGGCCGTATCCTCCACAGGCATGGAGAGAAAGGGAATTGTCAGAATCCAGTCCTTGAGAAACAAAATGATGTGGGTTAAATCATTCTTTTTCAGCGCCCGCTCCAAAAGAGGCATGAGAGTGTTGCTGCTGTCATACTCAATAAAAGAGGAAATCACAGAGAGAAGGGCGTATTCCAGGGAACGGTAATTTTGGCAGGAAAATACAATCCTCTGGAGTGTATACAAGGTTTCCTCCTGTCGGCCGGAGAATACGGTGGACATCAATTCCTCAATGGCGGTATCCAGCTTCAGAGAACCAAAGTTCAGGGTGGTGTTCTCCGGGGAAAACAAGTGGCAGACGGTGTCCTTGTCAAACAAGAATTCATTGCAGGCGCAGGACGCCTCAGAGAGGGCCCGGGACAGCTTCAGTATGTCCTCAAAGGGCGTGGAAATGCCATAATAGCAAGGGCTTAAGGTATAATTCAACAGTGTATTATGGGCTTCCCCGGCAATTTGTGCAAGCATTTCCCGGTCCCCGATTTTTACAAGGCATATCAGAGCGTCCTTGCGCACAAAGAACTGGCAGGGAATGCCCTTGTGGTTGAGAAGATTTTCCAGGATGGTACATTGCAGGGACAGATTGGAGGCAGGGTGCTCACTGGTGTCGCACCGCCCGGCCAGCCAGAGATGAGTGCCTGTACCCAGGCCATTTTCGGCCAGCACCGTAAGGATCTTGTCAGTGGCAGAGAGGTCGGGAAATACGGCATCAAAGGATTGCAGGGAAGGCTTGAGGGCAGTGTCCGATTGGGGATTCTTCTTGTTATAGGAGGCGGCCAGCCTGGGCAGTACCGAAACCAGGTCTTCATTTTTAAAGGTGGATTTGCACAGATACAATTCCACGCCGCAGGAGATGGCCTGCTGTGCATAGTCAAAGTCGTTATAAGCGGAAATAATAATAAATTTCACGTCCGGGTCTATGGCCCGGATTTTTTTCATCATTTCAAGACCGCTGACAGGCGCCATGCGGATGTCGGTGATGATGAGATAGGGTCGGTGCTTTTCGTAAAGCTCAAACCCCTCCTGGCCATTAGAAGCGTCCGCCACAATGGTAAAGCCGTAGGAATTCCAGTCAATCATGGATTTCAGTCCCAGGCGTACCAGAAATTCATCCTCTACGATCATAATCGGTATCATATAACTCCTCCGTTTCTTCGGCAAGAATTGGTTGTGTCAGCAGGACATTGGTTCCCTTTCCGGGAGCGGAAGTGATGGTCAGTCCATAGTTTTCTCCGAACCAGAGCTGAATCCGGTTCCGTACGTTGGCAAGGCCAATATTGTGATGCCCCTCCGTGGCAGAGGAGGGAGGGAGCTCCCTGGAATCCCAGGAAAATCCGGCCCCATTATCCAGGATGTTAAAAATTAAAATGTTTTCCTCCCGGCGGCAGCTGATGGTGATTACACCCCTGTCAGCGGCGGAGGAGAAGCCATGGCAGAAGCAGTTTTCCACAATGGGCTGAATCACCAGCTTTAAGGTTTTGTACTGCCGCACCGTGGGCTCCACATCCCAGGTAATTTGTATCATTCCGTTGTACCTGAAGTTCATAATATCCAGATAATGGGAGCTTATCTGGAGCTCCTCTTCCACGGTAATAAGCTCCGAGGGATGACTGCTGGCAAGCTCAAGAAGGGAGGAGAAGGAGAAAATAATCTCCGCAATCTTGGGGGAATTCTGCATCAAAGCCAGCCACCGTATGGAATTTAAGGTATTGTAGATGAAATGAGGACTGATCTGGGCCTGCAACACCTCCATCTCTGTCCTGCGCCTGTCCTTCTCAATCTTCTGTATGTGGTGTATCAACGTGGAAATCCGATGCAGCATCTCATCGTAGCCGGTAATCAAAGTGTTAATCTCCTGGATTTTGGTCTGATAGGGCTGGAAAGTAAAATCGCCGGAGGAGGATTGCTCCATGGATTTCAGCAAAGGCTCAATGGGCTGACTGATACGGCGGCTTAAAATAAAGGCCAGATATATGCTGAGCCCCAGAATCAATAAAACCAGAGGCAGTATCTGGAGATAGAAGGGCATCAGCCCCTTTAAAATAATGCTGGTTGGAACCAGGGAGACAAGGGTCCAGCCGGAAAATTCATTTATTTCTTTGGTGCAGAAATAGGATGTCCCATCCAACAGGATTTCCTGGCCGGAGGGGGAGCTGCTTAATTTTTCCATCTGGTTTGACAGAAACCTCCGGTATTCTTCATTATGCACATACAAAAGAGTATTATCCTCATCAAAGACACAGAGTAAAGTCTCTGCATCGTCCTCCACATTTTCCAGACAGCTTTGTAAAAATTTAGAGTCAAAAAAGAAGATTATGGCTCCGGGGGAAGGCTCATGAAGTGTGCGCTGAAAGGGACGCGCGTAGATAAAATACTTCTGTCCGTAGGGAATGATTACCCGGTCAGTCTCCTGGTTCAATAGCTGGGTAAGCCATGGCATCTCCTTAAGATGCGTGGAAAAGGAAGGAATGATGCTGTCATTCATAAAGAAAACAGTGTCTTCTTTATAAATATATATATTTTTGATATAACTGGAATAGCTGGAAGCGGATACCAACAGCTTTTGAATATTGTATCTGTTTTGCAGCCGGATGCCGGCGTTTGAGCTGTGCAGGGCCAGGTTCACGGAGGAGATTAGCTCCGGATTATAATCCAGAGCGGCGGCCTCTGTGGCAAAGGACCAGAAGGCGCTGGACAGCTGCAGATTCGACTGCTTCAGGATATTCTGATATTTATCATAGGAAGAGGTGCGGGTGGCGCGGGAGAAATTGGCAGAGATGGACACGGTTAATATCAGTAAAACCAAAACAATGATGCTTGCAAAATAGCGGAATAATATAGTCTGTAGAGAGTGAGTGCGCTGCTTCATCAATTTTAACCGTCTCCTCTTAGGGTGGAGTACTTATGCCAAGGGTTTTCTTATTATAGCACAGGCAAAAATCAGAGACAAGGGAAAAAGAGTATGGATAACAAAAAGAAAAAAGGAGTGTTGATTTTTATAAATGAGGGAAAAAGGAGTGTTGATTTTTACAAATAATGCAAAAATTACTATTAATTTTTGAAATAAAATCGCGTGCTTATTTATTTAATAAAAGGGATTTATTTTGTATACTATAAGAACAGTAAGTAACTTGCAAACAACAACTGATAAGAAAAGGAGAGTGCATTATGAAAAGGAAAAGAATTCTTTCGTTATTCATGGTAGCAGCCATGTCCATCAGCCTGTTGGCCGGATGCGGTAATGGGGGAGACAAAAAGCCTCCGGCAGAAGGTAACGGAGGACAGACAGAGGATACAGACGCAGATAAGCCTTCAGAGGAAGGCGGCAGCTCCGATTCCGCAGGAAAGACCTTGAGAATGATGACCTATGTGGACCCCTCAAGTGAAGACCCTGCTCAGGCGAAAATCCATGAAGTTTATGAGAGATTTACAGAGGATACCGGTATTGAAATCGAATATGAAATCGTACCCTGGGATCAATCCGAAGCGGAACTGGTTATTGCCAATCAGGGAGGAAACGCGCCCGACATCGCGCTGATCAGTTCTCAGAAGCTGGCTTCTCTGGTGAATGCAGGTGCACTTGCTTCTCTGGATGAGTACATTGATAAAGACATGAACAGAGACGACTTTGTGGAAGCTGTATGGAATGCAGGAACCTACTCCGGTGACGGACAAGTGTATTGCATGCTTTCCTCCGCACACACCAGAGGGATTTGGTACAACAAAAATTATGTGTCAGATGAGGAAGCTCCCGATACCTGGGACGATGTTGTCCAGGTGGGTAAGAAGGTTATGGAAGAGAACGAGAACGTTTACGGATTCGGTTTCTGGGGCGGCTCTCACTATGCAGCTGTTGAGCTGACCATAGGACCCATGACATGGGCAGGCGACGGAGCATTATCCAATCCTCAGGACGGAAGCGCTGCATGGGCCAACCAGCAAGTGGCAGATGCCATTCAGTTCATGTCTGACTGCTATAACGTTCACAAGATTACACCGGAAATTTGTATGAGTACCACGGATTATTCCACAGATGTAACCCAGCAGTTTGCAGCCGGCAACATCGCAATGATTCTGGATGGCTCCTATATCAAGAGCCGTCTGGAGGCTTCTGACAACGCAGGCAACTTTGGATTTGTTCCCTATCCTGCCAAAACCGAGGGCGGTTCTCATCCCCACTTCTCCAACGGATGGGCATGGGGTATTCCCAGAAACGCAGAGCAGCCGGAGCTGGCATGGGAGTTCATTAAATGGTTCAGCCAGACTGATATCCAGGTTGCACACTCTCTGGTTGAGGGCGGACTGCCCATCGTGAAGGCAGCGGCAGATGACCCTGCATTCTCTGATGATTTAAGCCCCCTGTTCTTTGAGAACCTGGCACATGGCAGAAGCATGGATCCATGGTTATACTATCAGGAAGCACAGGAGAAGCTGGCAATCGCAGGCGCTACCTATTGCCTTGACCCCGAAAACGAGGATTTGAATGCTCTCCTTCAGAAATCACAGGATGAGTTTAACGAGCAGTATTACAGTGAATAAGAATTAGGAAAAGCCCGGCGGGGGATTGCATCGCGGTGAAAAAGAATGATGCCGCGTATGCGGTCCCCTACCTCGCGGAGAAGAACTTATCTGTATACAGAATTCATACATAATCGGAAAGGAGGAAAATTTCATATGTTCCATACGAAGAAAAAAACCATGCTGCCCTATTTTCTTGTGGCACCGGTAATAATTTTGCTGCTTCTATTTTCCTACCTGCCGTTTCCTTATACGTTGTACCTGGCTGCAAATGAGACAAAGCCGATTACAGGGGAACTGCAATTTGTCGGATGGAAGAATTTCAAACGGCTTTTCAGGAATGGAGATTTCTGGGAAAGCCTGGGAAACACAGGTTATTATGTTATTGTTACCACCGTGGTGGTAATTGTGCTGGGTATTATTGTTGCACTGATTCTCAACAGCAAAATCAAAGGAACCGGCGTTTACATGTCTATTTTATTCATTCCCTGGATTGTGTCGGACGTGGTTGCGGGCTTTTGCTGGAAATGGCTGTTCAATCCGGATTTCGGTCTGTTGAACGCCATCTTTGAACCTTTGGGCATACGTGCAAGCAACTTGCTTACGAAGCCCCAATATGCTATGCTATGTTTGATTTTGGTAACGGTATGGAAGCAGCTGGCTTATTCTGCAATTCTTCTTCTGGCAGGGCTTCAGAATGTTTCCAACGATTTGCTGGAAGCATCAAAGCTGGACGGATGTAACGGATGGCAGTCCTTCTGGAGAATCACCTTCCCCATCTTCAGCCCGATTCTTCTTGTAACGGTACTTTTGGATATGATTAATTTTATCAGTCAGTCCGGCCTGGCGCTGGTGCTGACAGGCGGAGGCCCTTTGAGAAGTACGAAAACACTGGCGCTGTACCTGTACGATGAAGCCTTTGACAACTTCAAGCTGACCAATGCCTCTGCAATTTCCATGTCGCTGGCAGTTCTCAACATTTTAGTTGTTTGTATATATTTTTATGCCAATAAAAAGAGTAGAGAGAAGGTGGAGTAATGAGACGGAGAAGCTCAAAAAAAATGATAATGGGAGCGGGAAAGCATCTCATTATGGTAATTGTTTCCATGTTCATGCTGCTTCCCCTTATTTGGGGACTGATAACCTCTTTTAAGCCCCAGAGTAAAATTTTCGTATATCCCCCGCAGATTTTTTCGGAGCTGACATTGGATAACTATATCCAGGCGTTCCAGAGAGAGGGTCTGGGACGGCATCTTGTGTCAACCATAGGATTGGCGGTGACCTCTACGGTGATAGGTATTCTGTTTGCCACCTTTGCAGCGTACATTTTTTCCCGGTACAAATTCCGGGGCAAGGCTTTCTGCACCACCTTTGTGGTGCTGCCCATGCTGATTCCGGGATTGGTAAACCTGATACCCCTGTTTAATGTATATTCCAAAATGGGTCTGTCAGATAACTTTTTTGGACTGGTATTGCTGTACCTGCCCGGCATTATGCCCTTCTCCATCATGGTGCTTCAGAATTACCTGCGGGCGGTGCCCTTTACGCTGGAGGAGGCTGCCATGATTGACGGCTGCAGCCGATGGCAGATTCTGACAAAGATTATATTGCCGGTAATCATTCCGGGCATTATCGCGGTGGGCATGATTGGATTTGTGAATATCTGGAACGAGTTTATTATCACCTTGATATTTACCTCGGGCCGTGGCCTGCGTACCGTAACGCTGTCCTTGTATTACATGGTGAACGCCAATAACGTGAACTATGGGGTAGTTTGTGCAGTGGCATTTGTAAACATTATTCCGGTATTGATTATCTTCTTGTTATTCCGGAAGCAATTTATCAGCTCTATGATTGACGGAGCAATCAAAGGATAGGAGGAATTGCCGGTGTTTTTAACGATTGATAAATTTCAAAGGCGTGTGGAGGAGCTGGGAGAGCGCAGGTATTTCAAAAAGCAGTGCATTGCACCTTTCGTATCCATGGAGGGAACCCTTCCCAGGGATCAGCAGTATCATGAGCTTCCAGAGAGAATAGAAGGGCCAGATTTTGGCCTGAATCAGTTCTTTACAGGCCGGGACCGGTATCTCTGGCTGGAGAAGACTCTTACGCTTCCGGCGCCTGAGGAAGGCTGTCAGGTGGTGGGACTGTTTGATTTTGGCAAGACCGGAGACGGGCATAACAGCGGGTTTGAATCCCTTCTGTATGTGGACGGACATCCCTATCAGGGGGTGGACACCAACCACAAGGAAGTTTTTTTCCCGGAGCAGGAGGGGACGGAGGTTAACTTAAAGTTTCTTCTGTGGACCGGCCTTGAGGGGGGCGGAGAACACCGTACCTTCTATCATCAGCTAAGACAGGCGGATGTGGCTTACCTGCACACAAAGACGGATGAACTGTACTATTTTGCCAGGGCCATCACGGGGACATTGGAGCTTCTGGATAAGAATGATGAACAGTATGAGAGCTTAAAGGCGGCCCTGGACCGCAGCCTGGCGGTGATTAACTGGGATGAGGACGGCTTCTATGAGACTGCTAAGGAAGCCCATGCTGTACTGATGGCGGAGCTTGGCAAGCTTAATAAGCACACGGATGTGACCGTCAATGTTGTAGGCCATACTCACATTGATGTGGCTTGGCTGTGGCGGCTGAAGCACACCCGGGAGAAAGCACAGCGCTCCTTCTCCACCGTGCTCCGCTTAATGGAGAAATACGATGAGTACATATTCCTCCAGACACAGCCCCAGCTTTATAAATTCATCAAGGAGGATTGCCCCGAGCTCTATGAAAGGATTAAAGAGCGGGTTGCCCAGGGAAAATGGGAAGCGGACGGCGGCATGTGGGTGGAGGCGGACTGTAACTTAAGCTCCGGGGAAGCCCTGGTTCGTCAGTTCCTTCACGGTACACGGTTCTTAGAGCAGGAATTTGGAAGCAAATGCCAATACCTGTGGCTGCCGGACGTGTTCGGATATAGCTGGGCGCTGCCTCAGATATTGAAGCAGTGTGAGATTGATACCTTCATGACAACCAAGATTAGCTGGAACCAGTATAACAGCATTCCGGATGACCTGTTTAAGTGGAGGGGAATCGACGGAACCGAGATAATGACTTATTTTGTCAACACACCGGAGGTGGGGCACCCCATAGAGGAGCGTTTCTCCACCTACAACGGGATGATAACTCCTCATTCTGTCATAGGAAGCTGGAGAAAATTCCGGGATAAGCAGCTGAGCAAGGAGACTTTGATTTCCTATGGCTACGGTGACGGTGGCGGCGGTGTGAACCGCGATATGCTGGAAATGCGCCGGGCGATGGATGCCGTTCCGGGCCTGCCCAACGTAAAGACAGGCAAGGCCGGGGACTTCTTCAAACGGCTGCATGAGAAGCTTGACAATACAGACCGGTATGTACATACCTGGGACGGGGAGCTGTACCTGGAGTACCATCGCGGCACTTATACCTCCCAGGGCTACAACAAGAAGACCAACCGTTATCTGGAGCACTATCTGGCACAGGTAGAATGGCTGTCCTCCCTGGCCTGGATTCTGGGAGACGGCTATGCCAAGAAGGAGCTTCATGACAGCTGGGAATGTGTGCTTTTGCACCAGTTCCATGATATAATTCCCGGCTCATCCATCCGGGAGGTATATGAGGATTCCCATGTGAATTATGGAGTGGCCATCCAGCGGGTGGACTCTGTGAAGGAGCAGGTGCTTCGCCAGCTGACGGATGGTGCCGCCCATACCTACAGCGTTTATACCACCAACAGCTTTGGCGGAAGGGAGCTGGTGCTGATTCCGGAGACGGCGGAGGGAAGCTTTGTGGGAGATGACGGCCAGACCTTGGCGGCTCAGAGGTGTGAGGAGGGCTATCAGGTGCTGGTTAAGACCCGTCCCTTTGCTCCAGTGACCGTTACCTTTGTGCCGGGAAGACAGCTTCAGCCGGAGACGGCCTTTACGCAGGAAAGGGCGGATACGCTGGAAACCCCCTTCTACTCCATTGCCTGGAATCAGGAGGGACAGCTGACGCGTCTGTATGACAAGGAGGCGCAGCGTTCTGTATTGAAGGACGGACAGCTTGGAAATGTGCTGGAGATATATGAGGACAAGCCCATTAATTTTGATGCCTGGGATATCGATATATTCTATGGACAGAAGAAAGAGATTGTCACCTGCAAGGAACCGCCACAGCTGGTGGAGAATGGCCCCTTACAGGCAGTGGTGCACTTCCACTATCGGTATCATGCTTCTGACATTGCCCAGGACATGGTGGTGTACAAGGATTCTAAGAGAATTGACTTTAAGACTCACGTGGACTGGCATGAGAATCACCGTCTCTTAAAGGCAGCCTTTTACACGGATATCCGCTCCACCAAAGCTACCTACGATATTCAATTCGGCCACGTGGAGCGTCCCACGCACTGGAACAACAGCTGGGATTGGGCGAGATTTGAGGTATGCGGCCACAAGTGGGCGGACCTGTCGGAGACAGGCTATGGGGTCAGCCTCTTAAATGATTGCAAGTATGGCTACAGCATCAAGGACAACGCCATGAAATTAAGCCTGTTAAAGAGCGCAAAGCATCCGGATACCCAGGCCGATATGGGAGAGCATGACTTCACCTACGCCTTGTATCCCCACTGTGGAAGCGTTACCCAAGGCGGAACCATCCCGGAAGCCAATCGGTTGAACCTTCCTGCCCGGATTGCGGCAGGAGCCTTCAAGGAGAACCGAAGGGCAGCTGTAATAACCGGAGAAGGGGTGCAGCTTGATGTGATCAAGAAGGCGGAGGATGAAAGCTGCCTGGTGGTAAGACTGCATGAATGCCTGGGTGGAAGCCATAAGGTTACCTTAAGCTCGGAGTTTCCGGTAAAACGAATGGTGCCCTGTAATCTCCTGGAGCACGACTTGGGAGAGGCAACAAAAGGAGCGGCGGTGGAATTTTCCATAAAGCCCTTTGAGATTAAGACTTTTAAGATGTATTTATGATGACAGGCTTTCTGTGAGCTTGTCCTGGGAGGAGAATACAAAATGACAGGAAGAGAACGTCTTTTGGCTGCCCTGGACCGGAAATGTCCGGACCGACTGCCGGTAACAACCCATCATTTGATGGACTATTTTCTGAAAACCTACATGGATGGAAAGGATAAACAGACCTTCTTTGGGGAGATGGGACTGGACCCCATTTTCTGGGTGGATGAGCTTCTGTATACTCAGGAACAGCAGGAAAACTGGCGTATTGAGCAGGAGGAAATCAGCGATCCCCAATACCGCACAATCCGCTACACCATTCACACTCCGGTGAAGCCTCTGACTATGGTGCTTCAGTATAACCAGTACACTCAGTGGCTGACAGAGCATCTTTTAAAGGACAAAAAAGACATCGAAATCCTGGCACGGTATATGCCCAGCCCCAAGGCCGGGCGGGAAGCCGTGAACCAGGCAGCTTCAGCGCATCCCCACTGCCTGATTCGTGGTACGGTGCCTTGCTTTGATATCTTCGGACAGCCGGGATGCTGGCAGGATTTGGCCTGCATCTATGGGATTCAGGATTTAATTATAGAGACCTTCGATGACCCGGAATGGGTGAAGGAAGCTCTTGGGATTTTACAGAAAAGAAAGCTTGATTATATTGACACACTGGACGGATGTAAGTATGACATTCTGGAGCTGGGCGGGGGAGACGCGTCCACCACAGTGATTTCACCGGGGATTTTTGACGAGTTTGTAGCTCCCTTTGATGCGCCCATCGTTTCGGCTATACAGAAGAAGGGGATTCGAGTGGTATATCACACCTGCGGAGGCATGATGCCAATCTTAGAAAATATCGCAGATTTGGGTGTCAATGCCATGGAGACCTTTACACCGGAGGATATGGGAGGCGATGTGGATTTGGCGGAGGCCAAACGAAGAATCGGCCACAGAGTCTGTATGATTGGTGGCTTTGACCAGTTCCATTACTTTACCGGATGCACACCGGAGGATACCAGAAACAGAGTCAGACAGTGCTTTGAGGAGGCCGGGGAAGGCGGAGGATTTATTCTTTCCCCGTCGGACCACTTCTTTGATGCGGACCCGGAATTGATTCGTGCCTTTGCGGACGAAGCAGCCCACTGCATTTACAAATAATGATTGAGAGCATAAGGAGGTGCTTTACAGAATGGAAAAGTATCTGGAAATGAAACAAAAAGCAAATAATCATTATTGGGCCCAGAGGATTCTTGCCCAGATGGGATATTTGTACAAGGTGATGGAGGCGGAAGGACGAGGAGTCCCCAGCCAGCTTGATGATACGGAAAACTGGCTGTATGAAGAGTACAAAAGGGACGGAAGCATCACGGAGGCGGTGGCGAAGCAGGCGGAAGAGATGCTGACAGGCCTGGAAAAGGATGCAAAGCGCTACACCATGATTTTTGCGGGCCACGCCCACATCGATATGAACTGGATGTGGGGCTTCCAGGAGACAGTGAACCTGACCATCGATACCTTCCAGACCATGCTGAACCTGATGGAGGAGTACCCGGAATTCACCTTCTCCCAGTCACAGGCTTCTGTGTATGAGATTATTGAAAAATACTGTCCGTCCATGCTTCCCGAGATTCGAAGGAGAGTTAAGGAGGGGAGATGGGAAGTGACGGCCTCCACCTGGGTGGAGCCGGATAAGAATATGAGCGGAACGGAGAGCATGGTCCGCCATATTCTCTATACCAAGAATTATCTGTCCAGCCTGCTGGGCATTTCCCCTGACTCCATGGAACTGGATTTTGAGCCCGATACCTTCGGCCACAGTGAATGCATACCGGAAATCTTAAGCCAGGGCGGTGTGAAGTATTACTACCACTGCCGTGGATTTGAAAAGTACTCCCTTTACCGCTGGCGCGCTCCTTCAGGGGAAGAGGTGCTGGTGAACCGGGACAGTGCCTGGTATCTGGGACCTGTGGAATATGACCGGGTGCTCCGGCTGCCCCAGTACAGCAAGGAGAACCACTGCGATACCCTTTTGTATGTGTACGGTGTGGGCGACCACGGCGGCGGTCCCACCAGACGTGACATTGAGAAAATTATGGACATGAAGCAGTGGCCCTTTATGCCGGCCATTCGTTTCGGAACCCTCCATGAATTCTTCCATGAAAT
>CAPNGW010000036.1 GCA_948665105.1 uncultured Lachnospiraceae bacterium | reverse complement strand
CATTACGCTGGCGGCGTTGGCCCCCTTTGCAGACAGCCTCACCACCATTACGGGAATCGGCCACATCCGGCATCAGGAGAGCGATAGGATGCTGGCCATTGTGACGGAGCTTGGAAAGCTGGGCATTGACTGTGAAATGGGCGAGGATTTTGTTAAAATATATCCGGGAAGGCCAAAGAGCGGGCTGGTGGAGACGTATGACGACCACCGGATGGCCATGGGGTTTTCTCTGATTGGCCTTCGGACTGAGGGCGTTATGATACATGACCCGGATTGCTGCCGGAAGACCTTTGAGAATTATTTTGAGGTGCTGGAGGATGTGATACATGGCATCATGGATGCAGAGCACATCTGCACAGAGTGAAAACCAAAGAAATGGGGAACACTGCTTTTGGAGGTGATACCATGTGCCATAGATGGAAGCAGGACAAAAAGGATAAGGAAGCCATTGAACGGAAAAAGAATCTGGAGGAATTCAACACTGTCACAAAAAGTGTGAAGCCGGAAAACCAGAATCAGACCCACAATGCCCGCAAGGAAGGCATCAATCCAATCAATCAAAAACGGTAACTTATAATTTCAGAAAAGACGAGTGAGAAGCAAATGCTTTTTACCCGTCTTTTTCTTAAGAATTGATTTTACAGGCATTTTCATAAGCTGTGCGAATTTCCTTTGGCATATCCTTTGGCTGCATGGAAGCAAGGCGGCTTTCATTTCCGTCCTGAATGGCCTGCTCATAGTACCAGCATTTATAGTTGAGCATATCAAGGACGCGGTTCATACGCGCAATTTCAGCCTCCACATGCTCCTTTTGCTTTAAAATCAATGCTTTGCGCTGAGGATAGGTCTTACTGCCCCGGCTGCACCATTCCATGAATTGCTTGATGTCCTTAATCTCCATTCCGGATTTTTTCAGACATTCAATGACACGAAGCGCTTCCAGCTCTCTCTCTCCAAATTTGCGAATCCCGGAAACTCGTTCCATATCAGGGAACAGTCCCTCCTTATCGTAATAGCGCAGGGTGGAAATGGGCAGATGGAACATTTCAGATACTTGGCCGATGGAATACATAATCAATCTCCTGTTTTCGAAAAATTGTGAAAAAGGTATTGACCTAAAGTCAAGTTTAGGTCTTATAATGATTCTATCAGACAAATGGAGGGATGTCAAATGCACATCTTCCAAAGAGAAACGGAGTGATTAGGTATGATTTACAAAAATTTTCAGGATTTGAAATTGTCCGCTCTTGGGTTAGGGGCCATGCGCCTGCCGGTTGTCGGGGGTAATGACGCAGAAATTGACGAAGCCAAAGCCAGCCAGATGGTGGACTATGCCATGGAGAAAGGAATCAATTATTATGACACGGCCTGGGGCTACCACAGTGGACAGTCGGAAATCGTTCTGGGGAAGGCATTAGCCAGACATCCCCGGGAAAGCTTTTATCTGGCGGACAAATTTCCAGGCTACGATTTGTCCAACATGGACAAGGTGGAGGAAATTTTTGAACAGCAGCTTAAAAAGTGCGGCGTTTCTTATTTTGACTTTTACCTGTTTCACAATGTATGTGAAATGAATATCGATGCCTATCTGGATGAAGCCTATGGGATTTACTCTTATTTAAAGAAACAGAAGGACAACGGCCGTATCCGTCATCTGGGCTTCTCTGTTCACGGAAGCTATGAGGTTATGAAGCGGTTTCTGGAAGCTTATGGAGAAAGCATGGAATTTTGCCAGATTCAGCTGAACTATGTGGACTGGTCCTTCCAGGATGCCAAAGGGAAGGTGGAGCTTCTTGGGGAATACAACATTCCTGTCTGGGTGATGGAGCCTCTTAGGGGCGGCAAGCTGGCCTCGCTGGCTTCGGAGGATACCGAAAGGCTGCAGGCGCTGCGTCCTGAGGAAACCATACCGGCCTGGGCGTTTCGGTTTATACAGTCCGTTCCTGGTGTGGTTGTGACACTTTCGGGGATGTCCGATTATCAGCAGCTTTCGGAGAATATCACCACCTTTGAGGAGGAAAAGCCCCTTTCCGAAATCGAGAGGAAAGAGCTTTTAGAGATTGCCGATGGCATGGTGAAGAAAATCGCGCTGCCCTGTACGGCATGCCGGTACTGTACCACCCACTGCCCACAGGAGCTTGACATTCCGGGTCTTTTGAATCTCTACAATGAGCATTGCTTCACCCAAGGCGGGTTTATTGTGCCCATGGCCTTAAGTGCAGTGTCACAGGAGAAGCAGCCAGGTGCATGTATCGGATGCAGGAGCTGTGAGGGTGTATGCCCCCAGCAGATTAAGATATCGGAGGCCATGGCGGACTTCGCACAGAAGCTGAAGGGGTAAGGACTGTCGGTGGATGTCATGATGGAATCATATCTTACGCAGTTGCCAGCCGGAAGATTTCCGGCTGGTATTTTCGTGAGAAATTATTGACAAACGATAATTGTAGTGATATATTAAAAACAACAATTATCGCAAAACAATAATTTGGAGAAAATTTATGGATGTTACAATCATTTCATTTCCCTTTGAACAGACAGGAAGACTTCTGCGCCAGTTATCCTTATCGGGAGAGGCGGGCAATGTGCTGGCCATAATCATTTATGTGCTTCTAGGCTTAAGTCCCTGTATCGCCGGTCTCTGGCTTAAGAAAAAAGGAAGCTTTTGCAGGGTGGATTACCTGCTTTTTGTGTTAAGCGCGTTTCTTTTTGGGGTCCTCTACTATATGATCAATCCGGGGCTGTTTACGGTGCCAGTTGCAGGAAGCGGAAAGCTTCTTTTGGGAGGGAGCTTCTACTCCTTTCTCTTGGGGTATTTGTTGCTTCGTATTTTAAAGAAAACCGCGGAGGCGGATATGAGTGGCCTTCAAAGAGGCCTTCGGGTGATGCTGTACGCAGCCTTTGTTCTGTTTGCGGGATTGACAGCAGTGGAGCTTTGCTATTCCCTTCCGGCGGCTATACGGACCGCAGGTATGGAGAATAGCGCAGGCCTTGCCCCGGGCATGGAGAATGGCTTAAGCTTTGCCGGAGGCGTGGAGGAAGGCGCAAGCCTTACCGTGACCTGCTTTTTCCTGGCCTTTCAGAGTGCAGTAAATGTATTGCCATATGTGCTGAACCTATACCTGCTTTTTCTGGCAATCCGGGCAGTGAACGAGCTGCTTCGGGAGCCTTATTCCGATAAAGCTGTTGCAGCCGTGAAACAGGTGGGAGTCCGCAGCAGACAGGCCCTGGCTCTGGTGGTGATTTCCGGAATGGCCTTTCACGTAGCCCAGCTGTTATGTCGAAACAAATTGAGCCGGATTACGGTTACGGCATCCTTCCCGCTGATTTCTGTATTGTTTCTTCTGGCTATCCTTATGGTGGCAAAATATGTTGAGGAAAATCAGAAGCTGAAGCGGGATAATGAGCTGTTTATTTAGGAGTGGGGCCATGGGAATCGTAGTTTGCCTGGAGAAGGTACTGAAGGAGCGGGGAATGACCTCGAAGGAGCTTTGCAAGCTGGTGGACATTACGGAAGCAAATTTGTCGGTGCTGCGAAGCGGTAAAGCCAAGGGCGTCCGTTTCCATACCATCAACCGCATTTGCTATTTTTTGCAGTGTGACGTGGGTGATATTTTAAAATTTGACGGAGAGCTGGGGGAAGAGGATGAAGGGTAGAGCAGGGAAAAAAGTCAGAAAAGCTGTTACGGGTATTTTCATAAGCGCAATGGCAGTGATGTTAAGCGGCTGTTCTCTTGCAAAGGAAAATGCCGGAGAAGAAAATCAGGACCGTTTCATAGGGGTATTTATCACCAATGAATATTTGGACATCCCTGACAGGATGTATGCTTCGGTGGATAAAGGAGGAAGGGACAGCCCCGTAGATTGGGAGATTACCTTTCCGGGAACGGAAGGCCTGTGTTTTTTTAGCACACAATTCAGCGAAAGCGGCGAAGTGTTTCACACCATATTTGACAACGGGATATGCGATACCGTGAATCATTACAGCGTAACCGATACGGGGGATGTGATTCATCTGGAAGGAACGGTATATGCCCTTCCACAAAGGGAGCCGGTGGTCTGGTACAGCAATCCGGTTTATCAGACGGATACAGGTGACATCTATTTGACTGCCGGTACAGGAGTCAGCAACTCTACTGTGGGTGCAACCACCACTCAGACTCTGGAGAATGAGTGGACGGTGACAGAAAACGGATTAACAAAAACAGATAAAATATCCGTAAAGATGAACTTTATTCTCTCCTATCCACCCACCTCCATCCGGGTACATCAGATGGATGAAAACAATCAGATTGTGAAAACAGAAGAGTATGCACCGGGGAGCTTACCGGAGAGGCTGGAAGCAGAGGAGAAGACTTCCTATATTCTTGTGGAGACCCAGTGGGCGAATTCGCAAAACCCGGGTGTCTGCACCAGAGAGCTGTATGAGGGAGGAGAAATGGGCGACCTATATTTTGAGACACTGTATGTGGCAGGCGAAACCAGACTTACACAGCAGACCACGGAGATTGTGTGGTAAACTGAGGGTAAAAAAAGAAGGTTAAAAAATGAACTACGATTGTTTAATTACAGATGATGAAAAGCTGCTTGCAGATAGAACTGCGGAATATTTTAATTTATTCGGCGTGAAGACTGCATTGGCGTATAGCGCTTCGGATTGCCGGGATTTTTTCAAAGATAACACGGCAAAGCTAATGCTACTTGATATCAACCTTGGAGACGGCAGCGGTTTTGTCCTTTGCAAGGAGCTGCGGGAGACCACGGAAATCCCTATTCTCTTTATTTCAGCGCGGACAAGCGATGACGACCAGATTATCGCCCTGAGCATCGGCGGCGATGATTATATTCAAAAGCCCTATTCCCTCAGCGTTCTTCTGGCAAAGGTCAAGGCGGTGCTGAAACGGTATGGAAGCAAGGAGATAACAAAGTTCTCTGACGGGCGTTTGACTGTGGATTTTGACGCGAGACAGATTTTGGTCGCCGGGGCGCCTGTAAAGCTGACGTCCCTGGAATTTAAGCTTCTGACCTACCTTATGCAAAACGCCAACAGAGTAATTTCAAAGCAGGAGCTTTTTGAGAAGGTTTGGGAGGATAAATTCACAGGGGACGGGACATTGAATGTGCATATCCGCAAAATCCGCGAGGCAATTGAAAGGGAACCTGGCAATCCCCAATATATACTTACGGTTTGGGGCGACGGATACCGGTTCGTGGGAGAAAATCAATGAAAAGCCGTATCTTTTTCAGCTTCATGCTTGTTGTCCTTCTGGCTGAATTTGCAGTACTCATATTGTTTGCGTTGCCAAGGACAGAGAATTTACAGGATACAGTGGCAGTCAATGAGGTTCTAAAGACGGTGCAAAGGGATTGGGCTAATTTCGATGAGCATGTCAATGGAGCAGCCCTTGACTATGTTGTGGTTGATTTGGACGGAGCCCTTTTGTACAGGACGAAGGCGGGGCTCAGCGAGAGTGTAAATGCCGCAATCCGTCATAAAGATACCATCCTTGATATCGAAGCCGGAGGGTCCGTTGCAGGCAGGCTCATTGTTTACAACAACGACGCGCGGATATTTCAAAGGGAAAAAATGACCGTGATTTTTGCCATTATGGCGGCAATGCTCTTACAGTGCGGTGTTTGCGCGGGGTATTTTTTCTATATACGCCGTACGGTAATCAGACCCTTTCATAAGCTGGAAGGATTTGCAGAGCGTGTTGCGGGGGGCAATCTGGATATCCCCCTTCAAATGGATAGGCAAAATTTGTTTGGAGCGTTTACAGAAAGCTTTGATATCATGCGTTCCGAACTGAAAAAGGCAAGAATCGCCGAGGCAAGAGCAAATGCCAGCAAAAAGGAGTTGGTGGCAAAGCTGTCCCACGATATTAAAACGCCGGTTGCAAGCATCAAAGCGGCTTCTGAGGTGGGGGCGGCATTGTCAACCGATGAAAAAAGCAGAGAGAATTATGAGCAGATTATCCAAAAGGCAGACCAGATTAATACGCTGGTAACGAACTTATTTTCCGCTGCGCTGGAGGAGCTTCACGAGTTTTCGGTGACCCCGGCGGATATGAAAAGCGATGAGCTTTGGACCTTGCTTCAAAATGCTGATTATCTGCACCGGGCCGTGATTCCCGCTGTTCCGGAGAGTATGCTGTACGCAGACAGGCTGCGTTTGCAACAGGTGTTTGACAATCTCTTCGCCAATTCCTATAAATATGCCGATACTCAAATAAACGTCACGATAGGTATAAAGAAAAACTATCTGACAGTCAGCGTGGAGGACTTGGGCGGCGGTGTAAAAGCGGAGGAATTACCCTTTCTGAAAGAAAAATTCAGACGGGGCAGCAATACAAAGAATATTGAAGGCGCAGGGCTGGGGCTGTATATTGCCGATTACTGTATGAGGCAGATGCAGGGGCGGCTTGACATCGAAAATGGGAAAGAGGGATTGAGAGTGACAGTCTGGATTGCCTTAAGCGGCGGGATTTAAGAGATATTTAAGGATTGCATAAAGGCAGTTAAGGATTGGATTTGTAAAATAGAACGTGTAAAAAGGAGGGCTATCTGAATGAAAGAGATACGATTGAAAGCCGAAAATTTAAGTAAGTCCTTTTCAAATGGCGGTTCCATGCAGCACGTTCTGAAAAACATCGATTTGGAGCTGTACAAGGGCGATTTTACCGTTATTATGGGAGCCAGCGGCGCGGGAAAGTCCACGCTTTTGTATGCCCTGTCGGGAATGGACACTCCTACCCTGGGCACGATTACATTCAAAGACCGCCGCATTTCCGATTTGTCCCAGGATGGGCTGGCCGTATTCCGGCGCAACCACTGCGGTTTCGTGTTCCAACAGATTTATCTCATTGACAGCATGAGCGTCATGGATAATGTGCTTTCTGCGGGACTGCTTGTGAATAAGGACAAAAGGGCGCTTGTTAAAAGGGCAAAGGAATTGTTTGCGGCAGTGGATATTTCCGAAGAAACACAAAAGAAATTCCCTGTGCAGCTTTCAGGCGGTGAAGCCCAGCGTGCAGGGATTGTCCGGGCGCTCATCAATTCGCCTGAAATCCTATTTGCCGATGAACCCACAGGGGCCCTTAACAGCAAAACGGGCCTTGACGTACTTGACACCCTCACTAAGTTTAATGAGCAGGGGCAAAGCGTGGTCATGGTGACCCACGATATACGTTCCGCCCGGCGCGGCAATCGTATTCTGTACTTAAGGGACGGTGTGATTTTAGACGAATGTGATTTAGGCAGGTATGTGTCTGACGATGCACAAAGGCATGAAAAGCTTTCCGCCTTTCTGAAAGATATGGGGTGGTAATATGAGAAAAAGCTTTTTGATTGCCTGCTCTAACATCCGAAAGTCAAAGGGCCAGACGGCTTCCATCATTGTCCTGATTCTGCTGGCCGCATTCATGCTCAATCTCTGGCTGATGCTTTCTATGGACTACAAACAAAATTTTGACAGATACCACCACAAGCTGGGCGCCGAACACGTTACAATAACAGCAGACGGCAACAGCGACGCTTTTCGCGCCTTTCTAAAACGGACAGTGGAAGGCGACAGCCGCACCGCTAAATACCGCTTGGACGACTGTATGCACATGACCGGCGCTTTTGCGTACAACGGCGGCGAGCTGGGCTGCTGGTTTGTATTTTTGGAAAAGCAGGCGGCTCTTGGGCGTTCTGTGGGCAAGATTGAGATTGTAGAGGAGGGCTCCCGTACAAGCGGTGTGTATCTGCCCATGATATATAAGACAAAGGACATTGACATAGGCAAACCCATTGAGATTTCCATCGGCAGTAATAACGTGACATACACAGTGTGCGGTTTTTTCAACAGTATTATGATGGGCTCCCACAATTGCGCACTGACTGAAATTGTGCTTACGGAGGATAAGTATGATGAGCTTGAACGAAGCGGCTATGCTTATAAGGCCACGCTTTGTTCGGTGCGGCTGAAGGATAAGGGGGAAAATCTCAACTATGAGGCGGAGCTTAAAAGCGCAGTTTCAAAACATTCCCCCAATATCACTATGGTGAGCAACTGTTATGACACCGTTTCGCAATCCCGGTACATTTCTCAAATGATCTTTTCGGGAATCATAATCGCCATGGCGTCCTTTGTAATCGCCATCGTTCTTGTGGTAATTGCCTCGAATATCATCAACTATATACAGGTCAACATGAAAAACCTCGGCGCCCTGAAAGCTATAGGCTATACGTCAGGCCAGCTGATGTTATCGCTTTTGCTGCAGTTTTTAGGGCTGGCTTTCCTTACGGCCATTGTCGGTGCAGGACTTTCCTACCTCCTGTTTCCCGCAGTCAATGCCATGATGATTACTCAGACGGGAATACCCTACACGATGCGCTTTTTGCCGCTGCCGTTTTTTCTTACCCTCCTCCTGCTGGGGGGAGCCGTGGCGCTTGTCGTATGGCTGGCGTCCCGCAGAATCAAAAGGATCGAGCCTATCGCAGCGCTTCGCTCTGGCATTTTGACCCACAATTTTAAGCGCAATCATGTTCCGCTGGAAGAGACAAAGGTGCCATTAAACCTTGCACTTGCATTAAAAACCACGCTTTCGGGAGTGAAGAACAATATAACTGTCTGTATCACGATGCTGGTACTTTCGCTGGTGGTTGTGTTTTCCGGACTGATGATCAAAAATGTAATTGTGGATGTGACGCCCTTTGTGAATCTCATCGTAGGTGAAATTGCAGATAGCTGCATCAGCGTACAGGCCGATGCTGAGGCGGATTTTTTGGCTGAAATGAATGGGGACAGTCGTGTGGAGAAGAGCTACCTTTACACCACTTTGAATGTATCCCATGTGGGCGGTGCAGAGCTTTTGGCAACGCTATGCGAAGACTTTTCAAAGGTAAACAATCAAAGCACGGTGTTTGAGGGCAGATTCCCCAAATACGATAATGAGATGGCCATAGCAGCCAAATACGCCAAAGAAAACGGATTTAAAATCGGAGATGAAATCGAGATTACCGCAAACGGGAAACAGGAACGCTATTTGATTTGCGGCTTTACGCAGATTTCCAATTATCTGGGCAGAGACTGCCTGCTTACCCGGGCGGGCTATGAACGGCTGGGTATCCTCACAAATGCAAGCTATTATCTCAACCTTACTGACGAAACCGACGTTGATGCGTTTCATGGGGAAGTGAAAGAAAAATTTGACGGCAGCATTAATACGGTAATCAACATAGAGGATACTCTCAAGGGCGGCACCGGCGTATATATCTCTCTTATGACGATTATCGTAATAGCCATCCTGGTCCTTTCCGCTATTATTATAGTCTTTGTTTTGTACCTCCTGGTACGCACAATGCTGAGTAATAAACAGCTGGATTATGGAATCATGAAGGCGCTGGGATTTACTACGGGACAGTTGATTTTGCAAACCGCGCTATCGTTTATGCCCACGATTCTTCTGTCTGCCATAGCCGGTCTTATTGTGTGCAGCCTGATTATCAATCCCTTGACCGCCCTGTTCTTAAGGGGGATTGGAATCGTAAAATGTACATTTGTAGTTCCTGTGGGATTTATCGCGGCGGCAGGTTTTGGCCTGGTACTGTTTGCATTTGTGACGGTCTGCCTGCTATCCCTGAAAATCAGAGGACTTGCTCCGAGAGCATTGCTCCTGGGAGAATAAAACCCGTGACAAAAAACGGGAGCATATGGGCTTAAACCCATATGCTCCTTTGCTTTGGGGTAACTTCGGCTGAAGTATAATAATTATTCTTCCAACTCCTCCGTCTTCTGGGGAATCCGCATGAAAATCTTGTTGATTCGCTTTTTCTCCATGTCCTCCACCCGGAAATAGATGTCATCCTCGGTGGTGATGCATTCGCCCACCGTGGGCAGGTGGTCTAAAAGTCCGATGAGATAGCCGCCGATGGAATCGTAGTCTTCGGAGGCAAGGTCCAAATCCAGAGTCTCGCTTAAATCCTCCAGATTCATGGAGCCCTGTACCATGTATTCCTGGTCGCTTATTTTCTGAAGGGGATCCTCTTCGTCGTCGTCATATTCGTCGCGAATTTCTCCCACAATTTCTTCCAACAGGTCCTCCAGCGTGATCAGGCCGGCGGTTGCGCCATACTCGTCTAAGACGATGGCGATATTGTTGCAGGACTGCCGCATTTCCAGAAGAAGCTCGGCA
Source organism: uncultured Lachnospiraceae bacterium (assembly GCA_948665105.1). Lineage (GTDB taxonomy): Bacteria > Bacillota > Clostridia > Lachnospirales > Lachnospiraceae > 14-2. The sequence continues at coordinate 2,513 of CAPNGW010000036.1, read as the reverse complement.
GTGTTCTTGTGCTCATAAGTGTAGTAAGGCTTTCTTAAAATGTCCCTCACACAGAAGCTGCTCCGGTCCTCACACAGAAGCAAATCCTTCATATTGATGATACCAATCACATTGTCTGTGGACTCTTCATAGATGGGGAGTCTGGTAAAGTGATCCTCCCGGAAAATGTCCAAAAGCTCATCGTAAGTACTGTTGATATCAGCAAAGGTCATGTCGATTCTGGGTACCATAACCTCTTTGGCCTGGGCATCGCCAAAGTCAAACACGTTGTTAATCATTTCCCGCTCTTCCGTCTCGATGACGCCCTCCTCGTGACTTACGTCCACAATGGTACGAAGCTCGTCCTCTGTCATGGAGTTCTGGGCCTTGCCTGGGTCTACCCGAAGCAGGAACAAAAGGCCCATGGCTGTCTTGTTCACCAGGAAGATAACCGGGGTCAGAATTTTCATCAAAAAGCTGATAATGCCCGAATAGGCAAGTGCGATACCGTCTGCGTGTATCGTTGCCAGAGTTTTCGGCGATATTTCACCGAAAATCAAGATTAAAAAGGTGATAATACCGGTGGCGATACCCACAGCCGCATTGCCGAACAGGCTAATCGCCAAAGTTGTGGTAAGTGAGGAGGCAGACAGGTTTACAATATTGTTGCCAACCAGAATGGCGCTTAACATCTTACCGGAATCATCGGTAATTTTAAGCACACGTTTGGCTTTGGCATTTCCGTTCTCTGCCAAAGTCCTCATTTTGATTTTGTTACAGGTTGTCAGCGCAGTTTCCGCCGAGGAAAAAAATCCCGACAGGCCAATCAATACGATTAATGCGATAATCTGCGCGACGACACTAGGGTCCACGTCCAAGAAAAATTCTCTCCTTTCCATGTGTGTGTTTACTGTTTGCTGTTGAAAAAATTTCAACTAATCATAAATATACTGTAAAACCGCCCAAAAAGCAAGAGATTAAGAAAAATTTTAGCAAGTAGAGGTAAATCAGGATGGTTCTAACAAACGGGACAATGACATATAGTTTGAGTAAGAGGGACGTGCGTCACCGGCGCCGGCCCGGAAATCCGATGTCCGGGATGCGGGACAAAGCTTAGGAAAGGAAGGGTGCTATGGAACGAACAGGGAAAAATACCGCCATAGGCTTGACAATACTGAAGATTCTGCTTCTCATGTATGTGATTACGGGGGTGATGCTTTTGGCATTGACGGCGCTTTTGTCAAAGCTTCAGCTTACTGAGAGCGCAGTGTCCATCGGAATCGTGGCAATCTATGTGATTTCGGGGTTTGTGGGAGGACTGCTGGCGGGGAAGAAGATGAAAAGCCGGAAATTTCTCTGGGGCATGATTATGGGAGCCGCTTATTTTCTAATCCTGGTGGCTGGCTCCATCGTCTTTCACAAAGGGCTGGACATGGAAGCCAGCCGATTCGCCACCACACTGGTTCTGTGTATCGCCTCCGGCATGGTGGGGGGAATGGCGGGATAGAAGGAGATTATAGGATTTTCTTCCTGCGGAAAAAAATAATTTCCAGAATAATGATGATTATGCTAAGGCAGATTACCACAGGATAACTGTACTTATGGGCCAGCTCCGGCATATGGACGAAGTTCATGCCGTACCACCCTGTAATCAATGACAGGGGAAGGAAGATGGCAGTCACCACCGTGAGGAAATTCAATGCCTTGTTCTGCTGCTTGTCGTTCTGGGCCATGTACAAATCCCGAAGCTGCACCAGATATTCACGGAGCAATTCCACATGGTCATGAAGCCGCTGGGAGCGATTGGAAAAAAGCTGCCAGGCGGCGGGCTCGTCCCTGGAAAGGAGATGGCAGATATCTGCCTGCATCATGTCACCCATATTCATCATCTGCTCATAGTAGGCGTGATAGGCGGAAAACTGCTTCTGATACCGGATGATGGTCTCATAAAAATCAGCGGGAATGTTGTGAAGCAGATTTTCCTCAATGGCAGTCAGCTGCTCCTCCTGGCGCAAAAGATGCAGGACATCTTCGGAAATCAACGTTTCCAGGAGAAGAAGCAGAATCTGATTGGGATGAAGCTCGTCACCGGCGGTTTCTGTAATTTTTCCAAGAACAGTGGGAAGAAAATCCTCTGCTCCAATAAGAAGCATTTGGTCCTTCAGCAAATAGAAGCCAAAGGTGTGGTTCTTAAGGATATTTTTGTGATACCGGGGAATCTTCATGGTGCCCTGGATACAGCCCTTAAATATTTCTATTTTACAGTAATGAATGGGGGTTAAGCTCTTCATAAGGTTTCGGCGGTAAGGATAATCTCCGGGGAGTGACAGGAATTCCTCCTGATTCATGAGTATCACTTCTGTGCCGGGAAAATGGTAAAGCTGGGACATGGGAGTGCTCCTTTTCTATGGTTCTATAGCTGGCAGTTGTTCTGATATCTTCTCAAATTCCACAATGGCCTTAAACTGGTCGCAGTCCAGCATCACGTCGAACCGGCCGCCCAAAGCGGAGGTGTAGGTGCTGACAATGGCAAG
>CAPNGW010000035.1 GCA_948665105.1 uncultured Lachnospiraceae bacterium | reverse complement strand
TTTCGCATGGGCTCTGAGCGGTAGCTGATTCCGGTGGTGGAGGCCAAAAGTCCGGTATGGGGGTCTGTGGGCTGTACGCCAGCCGCATTTTTGATTTCCAGCTCATCATGAAAAAACACTGCATATTCCCTAAAAGCCGGCTGCCCCGGCACATAAATATCCGCAAACAAGCCGCTTTGGATTATCTCCCCTGTCTCCGGATTTCTGTAGGATGCCTCCGGCGGCTCCACCACAATGGCCCCGAATAATCCGTGTACATTGGTACCCTCCTCACCGCTTCTGGTGTCTCCCATATCGCTGAAGAGAAATACTCCTTCCCGGTCCGCGCACCAGCAATAGGTAATGGAACCCCGGGTGGTGGTATCGGGATTTCTGCCCACACTGGCGCCGTCAGAGGTATTTACATCATAGGACAGCCCCTGTACATGAATGGAAAGGCTGCGGTTTAAGGAATGGGAGAAATGTACCACCACACGATCTCCCCGGTTGGCCCGAATCACCAGAGGCTGCACACTGGGGGCCGGCTGTGGTATCTCCCGCTCAAAATAGTACAAGGCTTCATTTCGAATGCGCTCCGCATCCTCCTTTAGCACATACAGAAGGCCATTGGGGTCATGGTCCCCGAACCGGTTATACACAATGGGAATCTCTATTGCCTCAATCCAGAACACCCGCTCCTTTTGCTGTTTCTGATAATGGCACAGTTCCATGGCTCATTCTCCCTACCGACATTCCAGAATCCGCAGGTAATGATTGGCCTCCCGCAGCACATGGTCTGCCAAAAGGGGCAGGATAATGGAGCGGATTTCACAGCCGTTGATGCCTGTAACACCTGCCATTTTAAAGTCCCGGTATTTTTTGGTCTCCTCACAGGTTTTGGCCGTGAGGGCCGCCATGGACCTCTCGTCCGCGTCCTTGGCTGCTTCCAGGAGTACCCGGTATTCTCTGGAAAATTCATCCGCCGTGGCAATGAGCTCCTCCTCGGTGGGGTCCAAAAGCCCCCGGATGAACAGAGCATGCTCCATCATAATCTGATTCCAGAATACTTCCAAGCCTTGTATATCCCGGTTGCAGAGATGTCCGGTGCGCTCCAGATGCATCACAAATGACTGGTATAATTTCGCCTCTCTGGTAATATGCTGTATCAGCAGAGGATAATTTGTGGTGTAGAGCTGACAGCTTAACATGGCTGACAGAATTTCCTCCTTCAGACGAATCAACCCGGCCAGAAGCCTTAAGGCCCTTAAATTCAGCTCCCGTACCCGTCGCACCATCTCACAGCACCGGCTGCTCTGTGTGCGGGCGGTAAGGCGCTGTTCCTGCAGTGTAATTTCAGAATTGATGGGAATGTCCGTATACTGATGTGTCTTTCGCTCTGCAAATAGCGTGAAGGGCGTCACAATCTCCCCGGAATCCAGCACCTCCTGGCGCACATTGCCATCGCTGGCCCTCACCACGTCGCTTAAAAATGCTTCAAATTCCTCCCGGAATACCCTTGCCCGCTGTATCCACCGGGTCTCTTTGCATGGGAAGGAAGCCTCTAAAAATAGGGAATGCTCCTTCATAATTCTTCCGAAGAAGAGATGTGTTTCCAGTGATTGAATCATATATAATTCCATTAAAAAATCCTCCTTATTTTACATTTTTCCATAATATCATATGCAAAATTGAAAGAATTGTTTTTTATTATATGATGCCGAAGATTTAATGCAGATTGAAATAAAAAAGATGTTGAATATTGGTAACCAATATAATATGCTTATATCATATTAAGGAGGGCTCCAATGGAAATTCAATATGAAAAATCAGCGATTAAATATCTCAAAGGTTCGCAAAAGCCCCAGCGTGAGTTAATTCTGGAAGCAATCGAGAAGCTGACTCACAAGCCTGCGGAAGGTGACATAAAGAGGATGTTGGAAGCCGCGGAGATATTTACAAATAGTATCCCCCTTCAAAGGAAAGGAGTATCACTATGACAGAAACTGTAAGACGTACTACAACAATGCTTGAAATGCTCCCAGACCATGAGCAGAATTTAGCCTATGAGTTAATCAAACGTCTCGTCCTTGCCTGGGACCCTGACTACACAAAGCTTACCCCAGAAGAACGTGCGCGCCTGGATGAGGCTGAAAATGGTGAGTATGTCAATGGAAAGGATATAAACTGGGATGATTGAAGAGAGAAATGCAAACATGATAATTGCAAAGGCTGGCGGTAATGCCAGCCAAAGCGCATATAATTGTAAGGTGTCCATACCAAAAACTTGGGCTGATAAATTAGGCGTTTCCATCAACGACAAAGCACTCTCATTAAAATTCGATGGTGATACTATTATTATAAGAAAAGCCTAGTCAATCCACTCCCTGAAAAATTGATTCCCAATCATAATCGGAAGGCTTCGCGGTGGCAACGGAAGAGCCTAATCGGTCATAAATTACCTTGGATGCCTTCTCCAGGTAATAGCCTTCCGGAGCCAACCGCAGCATAATCTCTAGCCAGTTCCTTTGCTCTTATTTTTAAACAACTCCCAGACTTCCCAGGGCCACAATAACAATAACCGCTGCAATCGGGATTACACATGTAACGATTCCGATATCTTTATAGGAATCCTTATGGGTCAATTTACACACCGCAAGAAGGGTAATAACCGCTCCGCAGTGGGGAAGGGAATCCAGTCCTCCGGAAGCCACTGTCGCCACTCTGTGGAAGGCTTCAGGACTGATATTCATTGCACTTGCAGCCTGCAAATATTTTTCTGCCAAAGCCTCCAGAGCAATGGTCATGCCTCCCGAGGAAGAACCCGTAGCTCCCGCCAGGGTTGTAATGGCCACAGCCTCTGATACCAGGGGACTTCCCCCCATTCCAAGCAATGCGTTGGTCAATGCTACAAATCCCGGAACTGCTCTCACAACACTGCCGAAGCCTACAGCTGCCGACGTGTTCATGATAGCCATAACAGAACCTGAAGCTCCGGCATTAATCGCAGGGATAAATTTCTTCCATTGTTTGATATTAAATACCACAATAAATACGATTCCTATGCCAATGGCTGCAATGGCCGGCCATTTCAATACGTTTAATGTAACGACCACTGCCACAAGAGGTATCACGCCAAAAATCCAGTGGGGAGAGAGTTCGTCGCCCTGTTCCTTTTCATCATCTACACTTGTATAGTGCTCTCCGGCAGCCTTCACCTTCTTCTCCCGCCATACCAAGTACAGATAGCCACCCACCAGCATAATCACAGAAGCCACAATTCCCAGGATTGGAGCGGCCATGGCTGTTGTTCCCAAATATTGGGCGGCAATCAGATTGTTCAGCTGAGGAGAACCCGGCAAAGCAGTCATGGTAAAGGTAAACGCTCCCAAGGCAATGGCCCCGGGTATTAATTTTCTTGGAATGTCCGCTTCCTTGTAAAGCTCCAATGCCAGGGGGTAAATTGCAAATACCACAACAAACAGGCTGACGCCACCGTATGTAAGCACTGCGCAGGAAATAACTACCGCGAGAATCGCCCTTTTACTTCCTATGACTTTGGCAAGGATTTTAGCAACAGAGCTTGCAAGTCCTGTGATCTCCATCAGTTTTCCGAAAACAGCACCAAATAAGAAGACCGGAAACCAGGATTTTGCAAAGCCTACCAAGCCATCCATATACGTCTCTGTGTAAGCCGTAAATAATTCCAGTCCACCCAGCACAGCGACAACCATTGCCGCAACAGGGGCTACCCATATTATGTTATATCCTTTATACGCCAGAAATACTAAAACCAGTAATCCTAATAATATACCAAACATCTGTTCCCTCCTAACGGTTTATTGAATAGAGTCAAGCCCCATCGTTTTATTTTGAAAAATCCGAATATCCATTGTTTTTAACTCGTTGGAGATTAAGGGACGAAAGGCCATTTTACCCAATATATCCTTCTCCAAATCTACCAAAGGAGCAATCTCTATTAATTCCAGGCCTTCCGGCGCCAAACGGAAAACAGCTCTTTCTGTCACATATAAAACATCCTTTTTATGCTCTCTTGCATATTTTCCGCTAAATGTAATCTGCTCTACATTTTCCACAAATTTTATAAAGGAACCATCCTCTATAATGTGCACGCCTTCCTGGTCAATCACAATATTGCTTTTTCCTGCGGTAAAGGTTCCGCAGAAAATCACCTTTTTCGTGTTTTGAGTGATATTTACAAATCCACCGCATCCCACCATACGGCCCTGAAATTTACTTACATTAATGTTGCCATCCTGATCCGCCTGGGCCAGACCGAGATAAGCAATGTCCAGTCCCCCTCCGTCATAGATGTCGAACAAGTTGGGCTGACCGATTAAGGCCTCCACATTCACAGACGCACCTAATCCAAATCCGGAGGCCGGGATTCCGCCAACTGCGCCGGCTTCGATTGTCATGGTCATCCAGTCATGGATTCCTTCCTCAAGAGCCACAGAAGCGACGCCCTCCGGAACGCCGATGCCCAAGTTTACAGATGTGCCTCTGCGAAGCTCCATAGCGCACCTTTTTGCTATTACCTTTTTGGAATCTAAAGGCATCCTCTCCACATGGCTTGTGGGAATCCTCAAATCGCCTGTATAGGAAGGATTGTAAGTTGTCTGCACATTCATCCTATGCTCTTCCTCTGGCGCCTGTACGATATAATCTACCATAATTCCCGGCACAGCTATCTTTCTGGGGTCAAGACTTCCCTTCTGAGCGATTTCCCTGACCTGAGCAATGACGATTCCTCCGGCATTTTTTGCCGCAGCCGCTATATGCATGGTCTCCAGCAGTACCCCTTCCTTGTCTACGGTTATATTTCCTGCCTCATCCCCTGCTGTTCCCCTGATGAGAGCCACCTTCAGGGGTTCTGCTTCGTAATAAAGGCGCTCTTCTCCTTGGATTTTAACAACCTTCACCAAATCCTCCTGGGCTTTGCTGTTCATTTTTCCGCCTTCCACCCTGGGATCGGCAAAGGTGTTAAGCCCCACGTGAGTAAGTACTCCCTTTCTTCCGCCGGCCATTTCCCGGAACATATGGGTGACCACTCCCTGAGGAAAATTATAAGCGGCAATCTTGTTATCTTTAATAAAGCCACTGAACTTTTTGGCCAGACCTACGTGGCCTGCAATTACCTTTTTTACCATTCCCTCCTGGGCAAAATGGTCCAGTCCAAATGTTCCTTCGCTTTTTCCTCCGTCTCCGCATCCCGATGCAAACATTAAGCTCATTCCCTGGGGATGTTCTTCCCTTTCGTAACGTTCCCCCAACGCTTTTACAAGCGCCTCCGGAAAGCCAAATCCGAAAGCAAATCCATTAATTCCAACAACATCCCCGTCCTGGACTAACTGAGCCGCTTCTTCCTTACTAATAATTTTTGCCATATATTTTCTCCTTTTCTCCTTAATTTTCTACTGTAGGGAAATGATTGACTTCTACTCCGCTTCAGCAGGGGGAATAACTGTCGCCGTACCGCTAATCACTACCTCTCCCTGCTGATTCATGCAGGTTGTGCTTATTTTGGCAATATCAAATTTAGCTTTGGGGATTATTTCCAGTACCTCCATATTCACTGTCAGGACATCGTTAATTTTGATAGGACGTTGGAATTTTATTTCCTGACCCAAATACGTTGTGCCAATTCCTGGCATATGCATTGCAAGTCCGCCAGAAATAATTCCTGCTCCAATCATACCATGGGCAATTCTTTCTCCAAACATTGTTGTCTTAGCAAATTCATCATCCAAGTGCAGTGGGTTCCTGTCCCCTGTCACCTGGGCAAACTGCTTTACATCCTCATCAGAAATCTGCTTTGTAAATGTACATACCTGCCCCACTTCAATGCTTTTTCCCATTACTTCCTCCATTTCTGCATTTTACCATGCTTTATGTATTTTCCCGGTAATTCTTATTTCTTTCACCGATTGTTTAGTAATATATCACAGTTATATACTTTTGTATAATGGCAAAATTTCATACTTATATGAAAATTTGCCATTGAGCTATCACTTTTTTAAACATAATAAATATGGTATGATATACATAATTTATTAATGGAGGGGGCAAAGCTACCTTTTCCCTTGCTTATATCCATTTTATTTTGTAGAAGGAGTGGCAATTACATGAATCTAAATCTGAGATGTCTGTCTTACTTCATCCAAGTGGCAAAACATAAAAATTTTACAAAGGCCTCCAATGAATTATTTATCTCTCAATCTACCTTGAGTAAATCTGTAATAGCCTTGGAAAAAGAGTTGGGAACAACCCTCATTGACAGGAGCTCCAATGAGTTTAAGCTCACTCCACACGGTATATTATTGTGCGAAAACGGCAGATATCTTCTGGATATGATAGAAAAGCAGGAAGAAAGCATCTATAATATGATGCAAGGGGATCAAGGGGTACTGCGCATTGGCATCCCCCCTGTTATTTTAACAGCCTATTTTCCTTCAATCATATATGAATTTCAAAAGCAGAATCCCAAAATTAAATTGCATGTTATAGAAGCCGGGGCAAATACAATCAAGGAAAGAATGGACCAGGATTCCCTTGACTTGGGTGTTATTATTTTCCCCTTTGCATACCCCGACTATCATGTGGTTCCCCTGGCTTCTTCTTTCAATACATTGCTGGTTCACAAATCCCATGCTTTGGCACATAAGGATACAGCCTGCTTCAAGGAGCTAATTTATGAAAATTTTCTAATTCTTGATAATACATATATGCTTCACGACAGAATACTGTACAACTGTCGAAGCGCAGGATTTGAACCCCGGATTACCTGCGAAAGCTCCCAATGGGACTTTCTTGCAGAAATGGTATCTCTCAATCAGGGCATCACCATTTTACCCTATCCCATTACCATGCGTTTTCACTCTGATAACATCAAACGAATTAAATTGAAGGAGCCAGAATTCCCATGGAATATTGCCTTCATAGTGAAAAAAGAAAATTCTTTTTCCAATCTTATAGACCTTTTCATTCAGTTCTCCTGTGAAAAAGTATTAAGCGCTTCTCACCTTTCTTACAGCGATTCTCAAATTGAAGCCTTCCTGGGAAATGGATAAGAATTGTCCTTTGCTCTTTTACATGCTAAACTATTCAGAACATATGCCGATAATTATATAAATAATGGATGATAGCAGCCACGGATGGTAAAGAAGCAATTCTATATCATCCGTGATTTTATTATATTTTGAACAGGAGGCAGAGACAATGAGAATTGGTACAGGTGCAGCAGAGACAGCAAGAGGTTCAGCCATAACAGGGACAAGTGCAAGCAGAAAACAGACGCCGAATTTTCCTTCGGATGCCGGCAGGACGGGTAATCAGGGGTGGATAGCCTCCGGTGGAACTATGCTTTTGGCAGGTACGGAGGATGAGGACACAACCAGAAAAGAGCAGACGGTCTTCGAAGCCGGCGACAAAAGTGATATATTAAAGGCATACGAGGCTACTTCCAGGGGGTACGAATATCTTGTACAAAACTTAAGCTCCGCATCCAAGGTACCTTACGGACATCTTGCAAAGGATGGTGTGATTGAATATAAGGGGGTGTTGTTTGTCTGTGACGAGCAGTCAAACAGCATATGCCTGGGAGATATGACAGATTCCAATAATGTTATTAATATCCCTCTCTCCGGCGGCGGATGCTTGAAGGTGAACAGGGACAATATTGGTCAGCTTTCCAAGGCCATCAGCATGTTTTCCCCGGAGGATATCAACCGGATTCTGCGAGCTCTCCATCAGGATGCAAAAGTACGCTCCAAGCAGAAGGAAATTGATGATCTGAAGGCCGGTGTGGGGGAGGAGATTGCCTCTGGCTCCAGCGACGCAGTGGCAGAAGCAGACGATCCCAATGCATTCAGGGAAGAGAACCAGGAGTCAGAAACAGACACCGAGATTATTGTAAATCCAGACGGTTCCCGGACTCTCATGGTAACCACCAATGTCGGCGGCATGAAGTCCACCATGAGCCTGGAGATTTCAAAACCAACATCCATGGCAAACGACAGCAACCAGGTAAATGACAGAAATCTGGCAGATGACAGAAATCTGATAGATGGCAGAAATCTGGCAGATGATAAAGCATTGGAAGCGGAAGACCCTAATCAGACATCCAGTGACAGTGAGCAGTAAAATTCGGAGGCGCTTTGTAAAGCTTTAAGCGCCTCCCCTTTCTCAGACAGCTCTGGTATACTCCTTTAACCAAAGCTCCTCCTGCTCTGTCATATAAGGCGCAAGGGTATCATATACCGCCTTATGATAATCGTTGAGTCGTTTCCTCTCAGCCCCACTCATCTCCTCCGGCAGAATGGCATCCAAATCAATGGGGGCAAAGGTGATATTTTCAAAATACATGAACTGGCCGTATTCGTTCTTCTCACCCTTACGGCAAATCAGCTCATTCTCAGTGCGGATGCCGTATTTCCCTTCCAGATAAACGCCGGGCTCGTCGGTGGTAACCATGCCTTCCTCCAGTACGCAGCTGTCGTTTCTCTCCGGTACGATACGCCAGCGGATTCCGTTGGGCCCTTCATGGACATTTAAGATGTGGCCCACGCCATGGCCCGTGCCACATTTATAGTCTATCCCCAAATCCCACAAAGGTCCCCGGGCCAGAATATCCAGATTAATGCCCCGGCATCCGTGGAGAAATTTTGCGTCCGCCAGGTTCAGATTGGCGCGGCAGACGGCGGTAAAATGGCGTTTCTCCTCATTTGTCAGTTTTCCCAATGCAAGGGTCCTGGTGATATCCGTGGTGCCCTCCAGATAATGTCCGCCGGAGTCCACCAGCAGGAATCCTTCCGGCTGTAGTGTGGCATTGGATTCCTCCGTGGCGCTATAGTGCATCATTGCAGCGTTGGGTCCGTAGGCGCTGATGGTGTCAAAGCTTAAATCCAGAAAATGCTCCTGCTCTTTTCTGCGCTCCTTCAGATAATCGGAGGCAGATATCTCCGTGATTTGTTCCTTTCCGATATTTTTCTTCAGCCAGTACATGAATTTCGTAAAGGCAACGCCGTCTTTGATGTGGGCCTTTCTGGTATTGGCAAGCTCCACTTCATTTTTCACAGCCTTCATGAGAACAGTGGGATTTTCTTTGTCAATAACCTTGATTTCCGGCTTTAAGTTGTTTAGGATGCGGAAATTCACCACCGCCTTATCCACCAGCGCCACTTCCCCAGCTTCCAGAGCTTCCACATCCTGATAAATATGGTTGTAGCCCTTTGTCTGAATGCCGTTGATTTTCAGATAAATGCGCAGTTCCTCACTTAGCACGTCCTGGTTCACATACCAGCAGCAGCCGTCTTCCGTCATCATCATGAAGGACAGGATAACGGGAACATGGTCGATATCGCCACCGCGGACGTTCAAAAGCCATGCGATATCGTAAAGAGATGTGAGAATATGCACCGTGGCCTTCTCCGCCGCCATTTTTTCTCGCAGACGTTTCAGCTTATCCCGGGTGCTTTCCCCGGTGTATTCTTTTCCCAACAGAAATGCAGGTTCCGCCGGAAGAGCCGGCCTCTCTGTCCAGATTATGTCCACCAAATCCTCCGATACATACAGCCTGGCCTTCTTCTCTTTTGCTATGGCTTCATATTCCTCACCGGCTTTGCTGTTTATCACTCTGCCGTCAAAGCCAAGGCATCCGCCTTCTTCTAAGTGCTTTCTTACATATTCCTTGACGGTGGGAACGCCCTCCTCGGCCATCTTAAACAATGTAACCGGAGTGTCCTTCAGCTGGTTTTCCGCCTGAATAAAGTAACGTCCGTCGGTCCAGAGGCCTGCATCCTCCATGGTAATGACAGCAGTTCCGGCAGAGCCTGTGAAACCGGTGATGTATCTGCGGGCTTTGAAGTAATCCCCCACGTATTCAGATTCGTGGAAGTCCGAGGTAGGAACGATGTAGATGGAAATTCCACGCTGCTTCATTTGTTGGCGTAATGCTTCTATTCGTTCTGAGATCATGATTTTTCTCCTTTATAAAGTTATCTCGCTGCTTTGACCCCTTGGCCATTACAAGACTTATGGGCTACAACGTTTGCAGGGGGTATATCCCTGGTCAATAATGCTCTCCCTGGCATCCGTGGAAAGCTTTTTATTTTCGTCCGCTATATCCTTGGCACTGCCGCATTCCAGGAGATGGAATTTCATGGTATTTGTATTTAATATATACTGCGCCTGTCCCTCCGATGAATCTTCTCCGTTCTGCCCTGTGATACCGTCATCGCTGCTATCCACGGGCGGCTTTTCTTTCACCCCTTCCTGGGTTCCCCCTTCCGCCACCTCCGTGCCGCTTCTGTAGTCCATACAAATTTCCCGGTCAAAGGTGATATTTTTGCCGTCACTGACCGCCGTCACAGTTCCCTGTAAATCAGTGCGGAGCAATCCTGCTCCCAGCTTTTGTACTTCCAGCAATACCGATGCATCCGGATGGCCGTAGGAATTTCCGGCCCCGCAGCTGATTACCACATACTCAGGCGACACCGCCCCAAGAAATTCCTGGCTGTTGGAGTACTTACTTCCGTGATGATTGGCTGCATACACGTCGCTTTCAACAGCGGTGTCAAGATACAGCATATCCTGTTCGCTTTCCTCCGTACAGTCTCCGCACATAAGGAAGCTGTTCTCACCATATTCCAGACGGATGCCCAGAGAGTTGGAATTGGCGTCCCTATATTCATAGGACACGGGGCTCACCACCCGGAAGCTGCTTTCTGCAAAAGAAAAGGTATCCCCCAGCCTGGGATAAATCACAGGAAGTTCCTTCTCCTCCACGGTTGACAAAAAGGATTCATAGAGCTTTGTATCCCCCTCATAGTCCGGGGCCAGAACTGTGCTGCACTCAAATGCATTTAATACACCGATAATACCCGCCAAATGGTCCGAGTCAAAATGGGACACCACCACATAATCCAGGCTTGTAATGCCCTGCTCCTTTAAAAAGCTCACCACAAAGGAGGAGGTTTCCCTGTCACCGCCATCCACCAGCATGGTATGGCCACTCTGGCGAATCAATGTGGCACTGCCCTGTCCCACATCCAGAAACTGTACCGTCAAATCTCCCGGTCCGGCCTGGGTATTTTCGTCCAAAGAAAAGGCGGATACCTCTGTATCCGCACTTTCAGTCTCCTCCTCTTCCACCTGCACCTTCGCATTCTGGTTTTCTGACGCCGCAGTATCTTCCCGGTTCCCGAAACCATCTGCGCTGCAACCTGCAGCCGCCAGCAGGCAAAGCATGATAAGAAGGGCTAAAAGGCTTTTGGATACGTTCTTAAAAAATATTTTCAAAATTATCACATCCTTAATCCTACCCTATCTTATCATAAGCTGCTAAGGATTTCCAGAGGATTTTTCCCATCCTTAATTTTGTCGATAGTGGCAAATGCCGCTGTCCCCACAAGCCGATAAGCTATTCTTTCTGGGCTGATAACATAAGAATATTCAAATCCATATTTTCCATCACTTCTTGGATACGAGCTTCCGTCTCCTCTAATTCTTCGGCTATCTGTTCTACCGATTTGCCTTTGCCTCTCTTAATCTTAATCTGTTTTGCCAACTGCTGATCAGCTCCTTTTTCTATCCCCCTTTTCTATGCCTTTTTCTATCATAACCTCTGACCAATTACACATAAGCTGTATCCTCCCTTCTAATTCGGCTGTCATTATCATGCCATATTCTTCCGTTAATATCCTCTTTTTTTCCTCTATGCTCATCTGGGAAAATAACTTTTCCAGCATAGCAATCAATCGATTCCGGGATTCTTCCAATTTTTCACCACTTCTAATGCGGATGATAATCCCTTTCATAAGCCCCAGCTCCCGGGAATCCTCTGGGCCGCCAAAAACAGTCTTGCGTACAAGACCAATTTCTACCATAACCTCTTCCTTTCTTTTCCGCAGGAAGAAGCCAACCTCTCCCTGCAATATTTTGGGGAATGTAAGCAAGGAGTTCGAAAACAGAAGGCAGAAGTATGATTCTTCCGCCGAATAGAATTAAAGAAACTTTGAATTCATTGCTTTGAAAAATTTTAACATATTTAAATGTGGAATTCAATCCCATACGCAGCATATCCTACACTATATCCTACACAATCCTCCATTGACTCCTCCGCTTCACACTGCAAAGCCGCCACACAAACGTTGACGGCTTTCCATAGTTTTTTTACTTTTTCTCGTATTTTTACTTTTTTTCGTATTTTTTCTTACATTCCGCTAATACCAGCAAGGCTGCTCCTGCTGCCAAAACAAGCGCGGTCCACAGACCTGCATGGAACGTATCTCCGGTTCTGGCAGAAGTGATTGCATTCTGTCCGGCATTACTGCCACCAGCTCCCTCCTGTAATGCGATTGCGAAGGAAGAAAGCTTTGTAACAGTTATTGTTACCATTCCGTTCTCGTCCACCTTCAAATCTTTATATATGATTACCTCCCCATCTTCATGGAGCTGATAAACGGTTACCAGCTTTCCGGCATACTCCCTGCCTGCCGCTAAGGAAATCGTGAGACTGCCAAAATCCTCGGTAATCTCTATGGCTTCTTTTCCTTCCATATGCAGCCACATAGAAATGTCATACATTTTCAAAAACTTTTGACTGGCCTTGACCATCCGCTCTTTTAAGAGTTTCTCCGCCCCAGCATCCACTTGCCTGTTCTGCTGTACAACCAATCTTGCGTTCGTTCCGCTCAGGTCGATACCCAATGCCGCGGCAATCTTATTCAGGTCAAGTCCTTTTGTGTCAATTTTGACCTGGGTGGCTTCTGTGTCAACCAGGATTTTGCTGTCTGCAGGCTTCCCGTCCTCTTCACCGCCGTCGCCCGGCTTATTGTCGCCGTCTCCTGGCTTATTGCCGTCATCGCCTGGCCCATTGTCG
>CAPNGW010000034.1 GCA_948665105.1 uncultured Lachnospiraceae bacterium | reverse complement strand
ACGGCTTTGTACGTTACCGTAGCAGAGTCGGAGCCGCCGGCACTGGGCTCCAAAACCAGAATTCCGTTGCCAGGTCCGGCAAATTCCAGCGCCCCTCCTTCACAGCTAACGTTTACCTGCATCAATGCATCCACATCCGCCGTTGCGGTAACCGTTACCGATATGGTGTCTCCAATGTTGACACTGGAAGGAACGCCACTTATGGATATACTTCCGCTGGCAGCATGTACTGTTGTGGGAATTTGTCCAAGAATCACTGTTGCCGCCAGGCACAATGCCAGCATATAATTCAGTATTTTTTTCATATCAGCCTCCATCACCGAATCATTTCATAGCCCATAATATGCCGTTTTATTTTCAGATAATCCTTCAAATCTCCACGACCATTTCCATCAATATCGGCAGCCTCCAGCCTGGTACCCGTCAAGGTTTCAAAGCCCATAATATGCCGTTTTAAAGCCAGCAAATCTGCCAATGTGATTTTCCCGTCTCCGTTGATATCGCCCTTTGCCTGTGCTTCGCTGCCCTGACGCACAATGTGAATGATATATTCTTTTGAAGAACCGTTTTGTGCCGTGCAGATAACTTTCACGGTATTGCTTCCGTAGTTTAAATTCACGGTGCCGGTTCCCTGTATGCTTGATGTGCCAGCAACGGCGTCAGCGCTCACCTGAACCGAGGCAGTCTCCTGACTTACAATGAGAGAATAGTCAGTAGTAGCTCCGTTAAAGCCAGGGGTCAGATTGCATCCCGAAACAGTCAGGGATTTCAGCCAGTTGTTGGGGTTCCCATTGTTGGGCAAGGGGCAGGCCGCCTCCGGCATATTCTGGTAGACTGGAATGCGGAACACATACGCCTGATTTTTGTCAGAGTAAGCATTTCCCATGGTCTTTCCTTCATTGATTGCAGCCTGAACATTGGCCATGTATTGATGAGCGAACAATCCGCTGTAGGAATTCACCACATTAAATTTCTGAAAATACAATGTATTCTGTCCCAGATTAATATATTTATCCGCCAGAAATGCTGCTCCCCCTGTAATGGACTTATACACACTGGTCCATCCATTGGTTCTGGCAGTCTCCAGGCCTCTCTGGTATAATACAGAAACCGGTGTTCCATATGCACCGATGTTAAAATAATTGTACAGGCCTGTGTATCCCGCATAAGTTCCGCTGATGAGAGGGCTGGTTCCATTTACCCCCTGCTCCTGCTTACACCGGGCTGCCAGATGAGTGGGATTGACGTTTGCCCCCTGCCCTGCCTCTGTAAAAGTGGCTGCATACGTGCGGCTGGCATCATCACGCAGAGCACCCGCCATAAAGGTTCCCGCCAGCACATTGCTCACATCGGTTTGATTCTGATATGTGGCATACTGCAGCGTTTCAAACTGGAAAATATTTGTCTCATTCAGAAAATTTCTCGGATCCATACAATAGGAAATCATAGCCGGAGACGCTCCCACCCAGCTATTTCCATCCAGAATCGTCCAAGTATTTGTAGCCCAGTTATAGGAGTCGGAGGCCGTTGATTTCTGGGCATCATTGACATTGACCGGCACCATATTAATGCCCTTGACACTTTCCTTTTCTATCACCGTATTCCAGTCCAGATTGGTATTCACCGGTTCAAACACCCAATTTGGCCGCTGCCGATGAAGCTGGTCCAATAGCACCGCATAGCTTCTCGGAAATCCTTTATTCATCAGTTCATTGATATAGTTTTCATCCGAAGGCGTCTGCTCAACGGTATGTACGTCTTTGATATGCTTCCTTGCAACATAGCCGGGCTTTTCCTGTATCTGATACCAGATATTATCTCCCTGCACATCCTGTCCGGAAGCCTCGGCAAGAATTGTTATCTGGTCGCCTTGTGACAGATAACCCACTACCGGGTATTGTGTCCCCGGCCCACTACGGACATTGAGGGAGCTGGCCGCTACCGTGCCCACAGTAACTGTAGCCGCATTACTGATTGTCCCGTCCCGGCACACGGCTCCGCCCAAAACCAGACAGAACAACAAAATACCTGCGCACATCTTCAATTTTTGCTTTGTCTCATGCTTCATGGAACGTATCATTGCCACCCTCCAGGCACAGTTATCCATTTTCTTACCATGGTTTATTATAAGTATTTATGTCAACTTTTGTCAATACCTGTCGGAAAGTCAACGCCTGGATTTCGTTTATAATGTAATAGCTCACTCCACATCACTGGCATGGCCGCACTTCCTCTGCACGCAATAGTTAAATCCCTACGCCGTATACAGTTCATCCAAATACCGATGGACTACCATCTGTGCGACCCCGACTACCGAAGCGAGACGCATGTATTTCCCTGTAGAAAGATAAGAGATATCGGCGTCAAAATAATCATATCTTCGGATATATTCCAGAAAGGTATCCATATGCTTTTCCAAAAAGCTGCCAATATAGCCTCCCATGACAATCCTGCAGTCCAAAGCCATCCGGATATTACTCACGGCAATGGCCAAATTTTCCAGGTAATCCCGCCACTTAATCTGGTTTTTTGAATCTCCGCTGTCCAATGCCTCAAAAAAGTCCTCCAGCTTAGCTTCCTGACTTCCCTGCAGCACCCAGGCTGCACAATAGGCATCCAGACAGCCGTTCTTTCCACAGTAACAGCGCCGTCCACCGGGGTGAATCACCATATGGCCGAATTCACCGCTTTTATTATTTTCTCCCGGCCATGGCTTACCTCCGTGGTAAATAGCACCACCCACCGTATTACAGAGAGAAAAGTAGGCAGTACAGTCCTTATGCTCAACCTCCACATAGGCCGCACAATTTGCATCATTATCAAAAAGTACAGGATAAGGTATATGCTGGCGAAACCGCTTGAGACTGACATTCTCTACACCCAAAACATGGGAACGTCTCAACAAATCCCTTTCCGGAAGAATAATTCCCGGAATGGAAATGCCCACACCAATCAACTTATCGCGGTCTTCCAGATTTTCATCCAGAAACGTTTCCAAATAGGCTCCAATTTGCCAGTAATAATCGTTGGTGTCCTCATAGATGCAGCAATGATACTGCTCTTTAAGGATATCTCCACAAATATCCATTAATAGCAGGCGAAGGTGTCGTTTCGTAATATCCAGCCCAACAACATAACGAAATTTCTTGGAAATAGCCAGAGTCTTTGGCTTTCTTCCTCCTGTAGAACCGTATTCCCCGGCTTCACACACCAGACCCATCTCTATTAATTCCGTTACATTTGACAATACCGTCGGCATACTATATCCCAGATTTTTCGCGATATCCATACGCGAAACCGACTTATTCTCCTGAACATATCTGGCAATTTTAGAACGATTAAGCTTTTTGATCTCATTAGAAGTATTATCCAACGAAGTACCTCCTCACGATAACTTTTATAAAAGTATATATATTTTTATACTAACAAAAATTTCCAAAAATCTCAATATAAATCCCGAATTATTTACCGTTGTAGAGTGAAAGCAGCTGAAAGCCACATAATTGCTGTATTTAAGCTGTTTATTACATTTCATCTATTAATTGAATAAAAAAGAGCTGCCACACAGCTAAAAAATGAGCTAATGCAACAGCCTTATTAATGTTATAGCTTCTGGGCAGCTATGGTTTCCAAGACAGCTTCTCTGGAAGGAATACTAAGGATTCCACCGGGATGCTCAGTAGAAAGGCTGGCTGCCGCAGAAGCAAAACGCCCAATGGTAAATAACTCCTCCTGAGAAAGATCCTCGGGAGCTTTATTCATACCCAAAAAAACACTTACGGCACTTCCGCCGAAGATGTCTCCGGCGCCCGTAGTATCCACGGGCTCCACACGGGGCGCAGCCGTATGGCAGGAAGCATATTTATTTTTGAGGTAACATCCCTTGGACCCGCAGGTCACCATGGCAAGCTTAGCACCATATTCGGCAATCAGCTTCTCTGCTCCTTCTTCAGGACTGCAGCTCCAAAGGAAAGTAACTTCCTCATCACTGATTTTTACAATATCGCTCTGATAAAGTCCCCAAAGAATCTGTTCCCGGGCAGTTTCGGGCGATGGCCAGAGAGGCAGACGCAGATTTGGATCGTAAGTAATTAATTTGCCGCAGGATTTTGCATGGGCAACGGCCATCTTTGTAGCCTCCCGGGCCGGCTCATCGGTAAGGCTCAATGTCCCAAAATGAAAAACCCGTGCCTCTTCAATCAAAGAGAGCTTCAATTCAGTTTCTCGCAGCTGAAGGTCAGCGCCTGGCTTTCTGGCAAAGCTGAAAGAACGATTGCCATGCTCATCCAGAGTGACAAAGGCCAGAGTGGTAAAGCAGGAGGTATCCTGAATAATTCCCTTGGTCAGGATACCCGCTTCGTCTATGGTTTTTATTAGTAGATTGCCGAAATAATCATCCCCGACTTTTCCAATGAAAGCTGTCTTAGCTCCATAACGGCTCAGCGCAGCAAGAAAATTGCAAGGAGCTCCACCCGGATGAGCAGCAAGCGTGGGATAGCCATGGTCATCTTGATTTACCATTGTAAAGTCAATCAATAGTTCTCCTAATGCAATTACATCAAGCATCATATTCCCTCTCTTTAAGTCAGATTTCATCAGTACCTTCATTTATTTTGTGTCCTGCACGTCTATCAATACCTTCATTGTGGTTTCCTGATGAGCTTCGATATATTCGTAGGCTTTTTTAAAGTCACGGAAGTGAAAGGTCTTACTCATCAGAGGCTTCAGCTGGATTTTCCCTTCTTTAACCAGCCGGATAGCAGTAAGGAAATCCTCATGACGATACATCATTGTTGTGTCAAGGGTCAGTTCATGATCATTCAATACTGCCAAATCAATTGTTGCCATACCCGTATATACAGCTACCAGAACGATTAAGCTTCCTTTTCGGGCGCAACGGATGGCCTGTCCCATGGTGATGTCATTGCCTGCACAATCATAAATCACATCAGCCTTATCGGGGCCAAAAACCTCCAGTATGATATCACCGAAATCAGCCTTAGAGGTATTGTAAGCATAGTCTATTCCACATTCACGGGCTTTTTCCAACCGGTAATCCGAGATATCGGTAATCAATACAGATTCTGCACCGAGGGCCTTCACAGACTGGGCTGCCAGTATGCCGATAGGACCTGCTCCCAATACAGCAATTTTTTTCCCGGACAAATCACCTGCGCGGCGGGCAGCATGAATACCAACAGCAAGCGGCTCCAGCATGGCGCCTTCGTCAAAACTCATATCCTCGGAGAGAGGTGTAACCTTGGAAGCATCTACAGCAAAATAATGGGATGCTGCACCCGTAGTCTGGAAACCCATAACCTTGAGGTTTTCACAAAGATTATATTTCCCGTGACGACAGGGATGGCACTTGCCGCAGAATACCTGAGGTTCTATGGTGACCTTCTGCCCAACGCTAAAGTCTTGCACTCCTTCGCCTAGCGCCTCTACAATACCGGAAATCTCGTGTCCCTGGGTAACGGGATAAGTGGTGAAAGCATGCTTTCCGTGGTAAACATGTATATCACTGCCACAGATTCCAATTCTCATTACCTTAATCATTAACTGATTCGGCTCCAGCTGGGGACGGGGAACCTCGTGAAACTCAATTGCACCTGGTGCGGTCATAACTTGTTGTAACATAATATTCACTCCTTTATCATTATTTATAAAGAGCTTTTCACCTCTTATATTCTACTTCTCTTGCAGGTGAGAAAGTTAATTGCCCTTTGGATTCTGGACCAACCTTACACAGCTGTCCTCGACCGCAAATAGGCTCACCCTTGCCATCAATCTTCGGATCTACATAATCAAGAAACCAGGAATCCATTTTTTCCTTCATTTCCACAACTTTCTGTTCCACAAATGCTGGTCCATAATGAAAATATCGGTTTTCCGTTATGAGATTAAACTGCTCGCAGGGATCATGTACCAAATCATATAGCTCATGAGGGCCATAGGGATAATGGTGTATATATTTCCATTCCTTTGTACGCACCATACGACATGGGCCGTATTCGTCAAATACATTGATACTTTCATGATATGTATCTTCCACACCTTCCAG
This sequence comes from uncultured Lachnospiraceae bacterium, assembly GCA_948665105.1. Lineage (GTDB taxonomy): Bacteria > Bacillota > Clostridia > Lachnospirales > Lachnospiraceae > 14-2. The sequence goes on along the minus strand of CAPNGW010000034.1, from coordinate 7,340 downwards.
CAACAGCGGCAAAAAGCTTCTACCAGGTAAATTCTCACTATCAGGGTTTTCAATTCCAAGAAAATCCAGCAGTGTTGGCATGAAATCATAAGCACTGAGTAAGCTGTCACTGACAACACCATTTTTAATAACTCCTGGAAAGTTAAATATACATGGAACCTTCACAGATGTATCAAACATATTCAGCGGAATTGTACTATTGCCCTTTCCCCAGATTCCATGCTGCCCACAATTAAAGCCGTTGTCACTGGAAAATATGATTAATGTATTATCGCGTATACCACGTTCCTCCAGTTTTTTTATTATCCGGCCAACACCATCATCCACCCCCTGGATTGCCGCATAATAGCCAGCCAGCAAGTCCCTTACGGTGAGATATTCCCGTTCTTTATTACAAAGACTCAAGCTAAAAGCAATCTCGTGTGGAAGTTGAATACTGCCAGGATGTCTTGGATTCTGTGGTACATCTTCAAATGTACAATTTTCAAGGTAATATTTAACATATTCCTCTTTATGCTGATCCACAAGCGGGCTATGAGGTGCTGTATATGTCAGATTTAAATAGAAGGGTTCATCCTCATCGCAACACTCGTCAATGAAATTCAATGCATCTTCTGTAATCACGTCTGTAATATAGCCCTCTGTTTGAAGGTATTCGGTACCTTTATATACTGGTGCATTCCAATATGTTCCGGCTCCGCCATGGGTTACAAACCAGTGAGAGTAGCCTTTTTGCGGAAAACCGGTGGCACCTAAATGCCATTTACCGCTAATACCGCATGTGTATCCGTTTTCTTTCAATATATCTGTATACCCTTTGATGCCCTCTAAATATTCAATCGGTACATCACCTGGACGTTCTCCATTGCCACTGCGAATCCAATCCATTACGCCATGCTGAGAAGGAATGCGGCCAGTCAAAAGAGTAGCTCTTGCAGGAGAACACACAGGAGAGGCGCAAAAGAAATTATCCAGCCTGACGCCATTTGCTGCTAGTGCATCAATATTGGGGGTACGAATCTCATTATTTCCCGTACAGCCAAGCGCCCAATATCCTTGATCATCTGTCATAACAAAAATAATATTCGGTTTTTTTTGCATAGTAATTATTCCTTTCCTAATTATGCTAATTGTATTTTAGCCCTTAACTCCTGCTGCCGAAATGCCATCTTCAAAATACTTCTGAGTAAAAATGTATAAAACAACAATGGGCAGGATTGCACTGGCTGCCGCACACATCATCAGGTTATATTCACGTGAAGGATCATTGAGATACCAGCGAATACCTAATGCAACGGTATAATTCTTAACACTTGGCAGAAATATTAAGGGATTTAAATACTCATTCCAGGAGTTGATAAATGCCAATATAGTTGCGGAAATCATTCCGTTTTTCGTAAGCGGCATCATGATTCGTGCCCAAATCTGCAAATGGCCAGCCCCATCTATTCGTGAAGCCTCCATCAACTCATTAGGAAGACTTGCATAAAACTGGCGTAATAAGAAAATGGAAGTGACATTAAAAAAATTGGGCAGAATTATACACCAAAGCGAATCATACAAATTCAACTCATAAAACAGCATAAAACGGGGAATGACTAAAGCCTGTACCGGTATCATCATTGTCATAAGCATAATCATAAATACCACGTTTTTTCCTTTAAAATCAATTTTAGCAAACGCATATGCAGCAAGGGACGATACAACGATTTGTCCTGATACACTTATACATGTGACAAGCACGGAGTTACGGAAAAAACGCGCAAACGGCAAGCTGGTATTTGTCCAGACATTCGCATAATTTTCCCATCGAATTATTTCCGGCACCCATTGAAAAGGAGATGCAAAAACCTCAGTCGGGTTTTTGAATGAAGAAGAAAGCATCCATAGCAATGGAAGTAAAAATATAATTGCTAACAATATCATAACCATTGTGAGTAACAATTTCTTAATATCTAGTTTTTTCATTTTTTTCTCCTTAATAGTGCACCCATTTTTTCTGGAAATGAAAATTGATTAGCGTAACAACCAAAATGAATAATACAAGTATCCAGGAAATCGCACTGGCATAACCGAAATTATAACTTCTGAAGGCCTCCTCATAGAGCATAACTACCAGACTCGTATTCCCGGCATTTTTTCCGCCGTCAGAAATAACATTGATAGGTGCAAAAACCTGAAATGCGCTAATCATACGTACAATCACCAAGTAAAGCGTTGTCGGTGAAATCATCGGTATTGTAATGGAGAAAAACTGCCGTATGGAAGACGCTCCGTCAATTTTAGCTGCTTCATATAAGTGCTGTGGAACATTTTTTATGGCGGCTATATAAACAATTAAACAAAAACCTATGCCAGAATAAATCATCACACCAATAATAGGAATCCTGGAAAGAGATGTGGAAACAAGCCAATTCGGTGTATCCTTCACTTGGAAAACATGAGATAAAATAGCATTGACAGGCCCATCTGTCCGAAACAAAAATTTAAATACTGCTCCTAACGCAACCATGTTGGAAATATAAGGAACAAAAAATGCCAAACGCTGAAATTTTTGCAGATGGACCCGTCCGTTAATCACATGCGCAAAAAGCATAGAAATAAAAATCGTCAATGGAACCGTGGTGACAGTATATATAATTGTGTTGGCCAATGCTGTCTTAAATGCCCTGTCTGTTGTCAGCAGCTTCATAAAATTATCAAAGCCCACAAATTTCAATTGGCTAATGCCAGAAAAGAAATTCCACTTTGTAAAGGATAATAAAAAAGAAATCACAATAGGTATTCCTACCAGTGTAATAAATATCACTAGTGCAGGTGCTAAAAACGCATAACCAATAAGAGTTTCTTTGGTTTTATGTTTTAATTTCATAGATTATACCTCTCAATTCCAGGCATATAATAGGGTTATTCATCATAATGAATACCCCTATTATTGTCCCAGAGCATTAGAATATTATTGAAAACAGACTTATTACTTATTTTGCCTCTTCAATTGCTTCATTTGCCAGCTCATTTAATTTTTTAAGTCCTTCCTCTACGGTCATTGTACGGCTGAAAATATAGTCTGTGTATTCATCCACCAAAACGGCTACATTATTATATCCGACAATATATTCTTCGTGATAAGCAGGCTGTCCGATTGCAATAACGTTTGTAATATAGGAATCCACATCTACGTATTCCGCGGCAGTTTCCTCGCTGCCAAATACGACATTTATGATTTCATCCGGGTCAGTTCCTGTCCATGTGGTCGTATGTCCTGCCCGGTACATGTATTTGCCACCATATGTAGAAGCAAATTTTGCAAAAGCATATGCCGCATCTGGATTCTGAGCATTATTGGTAACACAGAAGAAGGAATTAATCATGGCCCCTTGTGCATAGTTCGTTTCTCCTTCTTCATTGGTTGGATATGGAGCATAACCTAAAATAAAATCATGTGGATAGTTTTCTTTATCCATGACAAAACGAGTAATGATGCTCTCTACACAGGAAGCAATTGTTCCACTCCAAACCAAGTCACGAGTTTTTGTGCCATCTGTGATAAAATTAATTTTGGGATACCAGATGCCCTCGTCCTCTGCAGCCAAGAAACGGTTCAATATAGTGGCAGCCAGGCCGGAATCAAAATCTGCCAGCCCTTCTTCATTGTAGAAGGCATCCACTCCTTTTGTTTGGCGCATTGGATATGTCCAGTAATCTCTCTGGTTAAAATCTGCACCGCCATAAACAGTTGTTTTTCCTGTGCTGTCAACTTCTGTCATTGCACGGCAAGCTTCCAAATATTCATCCCATGTCCACGATTCCGGAATTTCACCTAGATCTGCTGCATTCCACTTATCCATATTCAGTGCGATAAAAATCGATACACCGCCCGAAGGCAACGCATATACACGATCCTGATAAAGATATGCATCTGTTCCCCATTCTTTTACAAGATCTAGATTATCATTTTTAAGGTAATCGGTAAGATCCATTAACATTCCATTTTCCCATCGAAAAGCGGTGTTATGCGTATGATAGCTTAAAATAACATCTGCATTTCCTGCCTGGATGCTGGTATTGGCACCAAGATTACCATCAACCGTGTTTCCATAAGTTTCATAAGTAACTTTTATATTCGGATAATATTTATTAAATTCCTCAATTAAAGCATCTGTGCCAAGATCACCAGCAAACGCTGTCAAAAACCGAACTTCTCCAGTCATTGTTTCAGCATCCGCATCAATATAGACCGGGTCTTTGGCAGAATCAGCAGCGGCAGGTTGATTGTCCTTTGTTGACTCATTCTCAATGTTATTACTTTCAGGTTCTGAAGAACCTTTTTTAGAGCTGCACCCCCCAAGCATTGCAAGTACAAGCGAAAGCATCATAATCATTGATATAATTTTTTTCATATGTTTTTCCTTGTATAATGAATTCATAGGGAAATTCATTACACATTTTCCTTTCTTGATTATTTTCCACATAATCAGTTGTAGACAATGTGGATTCGTACATTACCTCCCTATTTTCATTTCCCCGAATCAAAACCAGATTACTCCTCCATCAATTAGAGGTTACTCCTCCTTTCCTTTTTATATTATGTCAAAACCCGCCACCTAAGATAGCCAGATTTTAAACCAACTATAACCCCTTTCAAAATGTGATTAACATATTTTTCATCCAAACCTCAGTTTGTCATTTGCAGCCTTATCTCATCAGTAAATCCGAACCTCAAAAACTCTCGCCTCCAAACTTCCATATGTTGAAAGGATAGTCAGCTGTACCTCATCACATTCTGTATTCTCAAAGCTATGTACAACCAGCCTCCGCCTGTTATTTGATATCTGCTTTTCCTGAATTACTTCTCCGTCCCTGAGGAGAGTCAAACGATAATCCTTCACCAGTTCCAAAGGCATTCCCTTTACCTGAGCCTCCCGAACAGATTCAGTAATCGATGGCATGATTTCCCGGGTTAAATTGGAATCAAAGGTTATTCTGACCTGATGAACCGGTATCGTCTTCAAAAGCTGAAGCTTCAACACTTCACCCTTGTCTGTCAGTGGCCCGGAAATCCAGCAATTCGTTTTTCCCGATACTGTTCTGGCCACACCGTTGATTACCTGTTCAGCTTCTCCGCCCTGAATGCATCCTGTTGCCGTTACCACAGCGCCTCTTGCTACATCCGAAGAATCTTCATTCTGAATCCCCGGAATGAAACAATCATCCTTAAGAAGCTGTTGCTGTAACTCTTTAATATGCTCCTGCCCTACCTGCCTGGGTGTACAGCTATAATGAATCGCTAACGCAGCCGCAGTCCCCACAGCCTGTCCTCCCACGGCACACGTTCCCATAATCCTTATGCTTCCAAAGGCCATCTTGCTGGCACTGATATCCCTTCCCGCCATCATCAGATTATCAATATTTTTACTATAATAGCAGCGGTAAGGGATTGAATAAATTCCCGGAAAATGAAAAACCTTAGACGGCATCTTATCAAGCGCCCTGATTCCTCCAGGCACATGAATATCCATGGGCCATCCCCCGTAGGCTACCGCATCATCAAAAATCCGATTACTTCTGATATCATTTTCATTAAGAATATAATCTCCCACAAGGCGTCGGCTTTCCCTGGATCCCGGAACCATTCCAATCCACTCCAGGTCATAATTATCTAAACCATGCTCTTTTACATTTTTCAAATGATCCCATACACCATAGACCGATTTCAGAAGTTCATCACGAATATTCTCACCCTCTCGGATAATATCTTCCCAATCGCCACCCAGCTCAATCCACCAGTATCCCGCATCCAAGCTGCTTGGCTCCGGCAAACCTTCACCCTTGTTATCATAGGAAATGTCTCCGCCATCCGTAATTCTTCCAACACCGGAAAAATGAGGGCGGTATTTCAATTCCTTTTCTGTATAGGTATAAGCCCAATCTGGTTTTATAAATTCTACCGGTTCCCCACGGTTAACTGCTGTAAACATAATCGTATTACCACAAGTATAGTCGTTTGCCTCCTCGGGAGCTGTAGGCTCATTAAATTCATAGCGACTTTCACTACCCTCTCTGCTCTCTGCTCCTGCCATGGCTCCCAGGGTACCGTGACCCGTAGCATCAACAAAAATCTTTCCATATAGAGTATATTCTGTTTCCGTACTGTTCTGATGACAGACTACCGCTTCTATTCTTCCCTCTTTCATGATGACGTCATCTGCATTGGTGTTCAAATAAGAGGTAAGGTTCTCCTGCTGATAAACCTGTTCCCACATGATTGTATCGAATACGGGAAATGAGGAATAGAGATTGCGTTTCTTGTTTTCCAGAAGTAATTCCTCTAGTATCCCTGTTTCACGAAAGTTTTCCTTTGAACCAAAGCATGCCGCCCCATTGATGTGCATCCGAATTTCAGAACTGGCATTGCCTCCATACATGGAACGGTTCTGGATAATTGCTGTACGCGCTCCTCCTCTCGCCGAAGCAATAGCCGCACACATTCCAGACAGACCCCCGCCTACTACCACAACATCATAAGCCTCTTTGCTTTTATACCGCGCCACAAACAATTTCTCTCCTTTCTTTTCCTGCTTCGTTGAATAAACTGCACATTTCTTTTATCTAGATATTATCACCGGGCAAAACTTTTGTCAATGCTTTTATAAATAAATTTTTTTTTGTATTTTGTTTGTATTCCAGTTCACCCCATAACATTGGCAAAACCTGCCGTTGTCGAAGAGCCAGCTTTTCTGTCAATTTTCGCTGTTAACATTTTGCAAAAATTAAAAGATATCTATAGCATTTTATCGCTTGTTGTGCTATATTCAATTTACATACAAAATATATAATTTTTCAGGAGGTACTTCTTATGCAGAAATATGTTTGTGAGCCCTGTGGCTATATTTATGACCCGGCGGAGGGTGACCCCGATAACGGCATCGCACCCGGTACCGCTTTTGACGATTTGCCGGAGGATTGGGTTTGCCCGCTGTGCGGAGTGGGAAAGGATTCCTTCGTACCGGAGAACTAACAGAACATATAGCTTTTTATCGGCACACATAACAGACCATAGAAAACACAATCTGTGAGTTTTCTATGGTCATGAATCAAGACAGGCTCCCAAAAGCCGCGGAATATCCATTCCCACGACTTTGGGAGCCTGAAATGTTACTTAACTTGGGCCTCAGAATAGCCTTCCAATATCTGCCGAAATACCGCCTGGATTTCCTCCCCTGTGGCCAAATGCCGGGAAAATGCACTGGCGCTTCCCGCCGCCACTCCCATGTGGAAGGCATGCAGATACTCCCGCTTCCTGAGCCAGCCAGCCATAAAGCCTGCCACCATGGAATCTC
>CAPNGW010000033.1 GCA_948665105.1 uncultured Lachnospiraceae bacterium | reverse complement strand
ATTCCCATACGGCCATTCTCGCCCGAACCATGAATATTCCGGCGCTGGTTTGTACACCGGCAGCGGAGGGGCTGGATGGAAAACAGGCCATCGTGGACGGCCGGCAGGGAAAGCTGATTGTGGAGCCGGATGAGGAGACTTTGAAAGAATACCAGATGAAGCTTAAGGAGGAGAAGCGGCGTCAGGAGCTTCTGGCAGCCTTAAAGAACAGAAAAACCCAGACCAAATCCGGCAGGGAAATCCGCCTCTTTGCCAATATCGGAGGCGTATCGGATGTGGGAGCAGTCCTTATGAACGGTGCGGAGGGCATCGGGCTGTTTCGAAGCGAATTTCTGTATCTGGAAAAGGATGATTATCCCACGGAGGAGGAACAATTCCAGGCTTACCGGAAGGTGGCGGAGATGATGGCCGGCAAGCAGGTCATTATCCGCACCATGGATATTGGTGCGGATAAGCAGATAGATTATTTTAAACTGGATAAGGAAGAGAATCCGGCCCTGGGCTACCGGGCCGTCCGCATCTGCCTGGACCGTCCGGAAATGTTTAAGACTCAGCTTCGGGCCTTGTACCGGGCCAGCGCATACGGAAACATCGCCATTATGGTTCCCATGATAATTTCCCGCTGGGAGGTTCTTAAGGTGAAGGAGATCATTGAGGAAGTGAAGGCAGAGCTGGGCGAACAGAGCATCCCCTTTGGCCAGCCGGAATTTGGTATTATGATAGAAACCCCGGCAGCGGTTATGGTGGCGGATGAGCTGGCCCGGGAGGTGGATTTCTTCTCCATCGGAACCAATGATTTGACCCAGTACACACTGGCCATAGACCGTCAGAACCAGAAGCTGGATACCTTTTACGATGCCCACCACCCGGCTGTTCTTAAGATGATACAGATGATTATAGACAGCGCACATAAAGCGGGCATCTGGGCCGGTATCTGCGGTGAGCTGGGTGCAGATACGGAATTGACAGAGCAATTTGTGAATATGGGAATTGATGAGCTCTCCGTTTCCCCGGCCATGGTTCTCCCGGTGCGGGAACGCGTGGTGGAGATGGATTAAGTAAATGCGATGCAGGCTTTTGAGCCCAACATCAAAGTATGAAAAATATAATAAAAATAACAGGAGGCAGAAACATGAAATCATTTGAGTACGTAGTAACAGACGAATTGGGAATCCATGCAAGACCCGCGGGGCTTCTGGTGAAGGAGGCAAAGAATTTTAAAAGCGCCATTATGCTGAAGAAGGAGGATAGGGAGGCCGACGCCAAGAAGCTTTTGGCGGTGATGTCCTTGGGGGTAAAAAAGGACATGAACGTAACGGTGACAGTGGATGGCGAGGACGAGGAGGCAGCCTTTGAAGCTATTCAGAAGTTTTTTAAAGAGCAGCTGTAAGAGATAGACTTTGACTGGCCCGGTATAAGACCCAGCTTTGGGACTTATACCGGGCCAGATAGAATTTGGGATGATTTACCCAGGTATCATATTTTAAAGTGCCTGCTCCTTTGTGAATCACCACGGGGGGACTGCCCCCAATAACGTTTATAAGCCTTATAAAATGAATTGGTATTTGTATATCCAATTGTTTCTGCAATCTCCTGTATGGTCAGATTCGGATTTTGAAGCAGCAGCTGTGCTTTCTCCATACGCATTTCTTCCACATAGGCAGAAAAGGTTTTCCCATAGATGGAAACCATCCGCTTTTGCAGGGTAGGGGCAGAAATGCGGAAGTAATCTGTGACCATGGCAATACACAGCTGCTGGTTGCACAAATTTTTGTTAATAAAAGCTCCGATATCCAAATCCAGATTCTTAATCTGATTGGTATGATGCTGATTCAGGCGTTCTGCAATTTGCGAAAAACATTGTGGAAGCTCTGTTTCAAACAGACCCTTGAGGTCGTTTGGATTGAATTTCGGAATTGCTATATCCAGAACGTTATTTTCAAGCTTTAGACGAAGCAACGTATAGACAATGGTCTGGTAGGAGTATTTTGCTGCAAACAGATTTTTCCGGCTGCTTTCGGAAAAGCTTGCGCATTGCAGTGTGGAGATTGCCGCCTGTGCATTGCCATTCTGCAGCGCATTGTAAATACGTTGAATCTGATGCATAGAAAACGGAAAATCATGGTTAAGGTTTGCAGGAAACGTAAGTGTGTCATACTCAAGCTGCTGCAAGGCTTCGGAAAGATGGCTATAGTGATTGTAAACATGACTGATTGTAAAACTGAAAGAAACAGAATACTGTTTCTCTACCAGCTCCTGGATACTTTGCAGCTTAGTATCCAATGTACTGCTGCCATGCACCGGATAAAACAGGAGTAAAATGTCATGGTCATAGGTAAGCACGATGGCATTGTCAAGCTTTTGATTAATAGAATTTGTAATCAAAAGCTGAAGGGAATCCAAGGTCATAGCCTGATCGTCCGGTATATATTGAAGGAAGGCTAATTGCCAGTTGGATGGGAAATCCGAAAACACTTCTGAAAAATAATCATAGTCATTGTCACTATGTAAACCTCTGTAAAGCGCCTTTTCCAGAACATGGATCTGGTTCGCTTTTTTTTGTTCACTGATAAGCTGCTTATAGTCAGACAGCTGAGCCCCCATATTTTGAAGCCCGTTTACAAGTATAGAGATAGAGGCATGCTGAGGAGATTTTTTATTTAAGCTTCCGGTTTCGTAAAGTATTTTGGCGATGGAGTGAAAGGGATGCGTGATTCTTAGAGTAAAAATCACACACCAGAAACACAAGGCAGCCATGACCAGAACCAGAAACATATGAGCCAGACGCTTAAAATGGACCAAATCATTTTCTATATAGCTATCGGATAAATACAATTCCACGCGAAAATCGATACGCGTATTGCTGGATTGGGTTAACAGCTCAAAATCCTGTCTGGGCTGATTCCCATGAGAAAGCAACAGCGTATTTCCGGAGTATAAAGATATGCAGTTGGAATCAAAAAACGGATCATCAACAAAGAGAGCCAGTAGCTCTTCTGCCGGATAAAGAGTGAACAGGCACAAATCCTTGTTTCTTAGAAGGCGGTATTTCAAGGCAACGGCGCTGTATTCCTGGGAAGAACCAAAGGCGAATTGCGAAGCAGGAAGAAAACAATGATTCCCGGAGGATTCGCTGAAGTAATCTTTGCCGTAACGGATATAAGAACCGGAAGTGATATGTTCACGCTCATAGTAGATATGCTCTTTGGTTAATAATATATGTTCGTTTTGAATTAATCCAAAATTCGAAATGAAGCTATAGGGGATAACTGTGTGAGTACGTATGATGCTGCGGAGCCGGTTTAGCGTCTGGTCATCAATATCGGCATAGGTGTAAAACAGTTCATTGTATGTGGAATCATTCAAAATGAGACTCTCTAAGGCGATTACAGAATTAATGGAGGAATCCAGCATCTGAATGCCGTTGTCCAGGTTACTCTGATAGGAATCGATAATATTGGCGCGATGGATTCGTATCATGTAAAAATAACACGGTATATATAAAAGACAGGATAAGACAGCAAAGACAAGTACGCGGCTGGCTATCGCTATGCTGTAATTTGGCTTCGCGTAGGTGTATTTTTTCCACATAAGGTCAATCCCCTCCCGTATGAATCTGTCTATATTATATCAAAATGAAATAATCTAAGCAAACCGATGAAAAATCCCTCAAATAATACAAAACAAGAGAAAATTGTTGAAAATCACCAAAATATTCACCAAAAACAGTGAAAACAAATTGAAAATATAGTAAAAATGCCGGATGCTTGAAATTAAGAAAACAGAGGAATTTTGAAAAACCAGGGGGGATAATAGGAAAAAAGAAAGCTTTTCATATTTCATCTTGAGAGAGGGAGCTGGGATTCCATATACTAAATGCATCAGATATCTGAAACAAATCAAAAGAAATATGGAGGGCACAAAATGAAAAAAAGAATGATTCTGTCGTTGCTTTTAACGATGTCACTCATGCTATCTGCCTGTGGCGGCAATGGGGCTAAGGATGGTGGAGACGGCAGCACCAATGAAGGAAGTACTGGGGATGAGGACACCACATTGACTGTCTGGATAAAGGATAATATCCTTATCGAGGATTTTAATACCAATTCTATGACATTATGGCTTGAGGAACAGACCGGTTATAATCTGGAGATGATTCCCCAGAGTTCTGATGGCTATGCTGACAAAGTTAACGTGGCATTGACGGCAGGTGCAATTGAAGAGCTTCCGGATATTATTATGGGTCAGGGGGGAATTGATTTTACTGATTCACAGGTATGGTCCTATGCAGAGGCAGGAAGTATTATTTCACTGACGGACTATTATAATGACCCTGAACTGGCTGTCAACATCAATGAGGCCATTGAGCGTACCGGAACAGATTATACGCAGCTGATTACTTCACCGGATGGAAATATATATTCAATCGGAACGTTAAATCAGTCCTATGGCAATGAATTTAAAATGAAATTATGGGTTTATAAACCGTGGTTAGAAGCCCTGAATAAAGAAGTACCTGCTACCACAGAGGAATTCTATGAGCTGCTGACACAGATACATGAAACGGATCTGAATGGAAATGGCAAACAGGATGAAATTGGTATGCTGGGACCGGCAAAATCCAACCGGGCCACTGAAGGGTACTGGAAGGTTCTGATGAATGCCTTTGTTTATGCAGGTGATACTCAGTACAGAATGGTGGAAGACGGTGTAGTATCTGCTTCTTATACTACGGATGAATGGAAAGAGGGCCTGAAATATCTCAAATCATTGTTTGGCAATGGCGCTATCCCCACAGAAAGCTTAACGATGTCTGAGGATCAGTTTAAAGCATTGCTGAACAGCGCAGATCCTACCGTGTTTGCCTTTACCGATTATACCCCGGATGATGTTGACCAGTCGGAAGGACGCCATTTGGAATATATCTGCATCGATACTTTAACAGGTCCCGATGGAGTGAATTATGCTACTTATGAACCTTCAGTTGCAACACCCAGTATGATGATTACTGCAAACTGTAAAAATCCGGAAGCGGCTTTCCGTATTGGCGATTTGCTTAACGGTATGGACATGAGTATCAGTCAACGTTGGGGTGAAGAAGGTGTAGATTGGGATTACATCGAAAATGTAGAGGATTCATCCATATATAAGTCCACCTTTGACGGATTTGACCTCTCAATAGTGGCATATGATGATGCATCTTTCTGGGCAGGTACGGATACAACAAACCGCAGCTGGAAACAGGTTGGCCCATATGTACGGCATTATGGCATCTACAATGGTGTTGGTGTAGAAGTGGGTAATGAAAGCGAATACCTCACAAATGTAAACAGTGCAATGGCTATGTACCAGGAAGCGGGTCACGGACCGGAAGAAGTGATTCCCAAGCTGATTTTTACTACAGAGGAGTCAGAAACTATTTCCACCATCGAAACGGTATTAAAGAGCTATGTCGAGGAAAGTATGGCAAGCTTTGTCACAGGCACGATGGATATTGACGCTGATTGGGATTCTTACCTGGCAGAGCTGGAAACGATTGGCTTGAAGGAATATCTTGAAGTAGTTCAGGGAGCATATGACCGCATGTACAAGTAAGGAGTTATATCGTGAGCCCGCAGAGAAATCTGCGGAGCTCATGATTACAGGAGAGAACAATGAGGTTTAGAAAATTTAGAACAATCATGAAAAGGGATTGGCAATTGTATCTGTTTATGCTTCTGCCGGTTACCTATTTTGTTATATTCAAATATCTCCCGATAGCGGGGCTGCAGATTGCTTTTCGAAAGTACACTGCAAGAGGGGGTATTTGGAACAGCGCCTGGGTTGGCCTGGATAACATTAAAAAGTTTATAGAATCCTACCAATTCGGAAGAGTTGTATCAAATACATTTCTCTTATCTATCTATAGCTTTGCTGTGTGTATGATAGTACCAATTGTGTTTGCTCTTATCTATAATACCATTGAAAAACCGCGATTTAAGAAAGCTACACAGACGATTGTTACGCTTCCCTATTTCGTCTCTATTGTGGTTTTAGTGGGTATCATGATGCAGCTGTTTAATAACAGAACAGGAATCTATGGCAACATATATGAATTGATTTTCGGACGGTATCCGGAAGATATATTTGCCAATCCAAGAGCATTTCGGCATCTTTATGTATTAAGCAGTGTCTGGCAGACATTTGGGTGGAATTCCATTATTTATATTGCAACCTTGTCGGGGGTAGACGCAAATCTCCACGAGGCAGCTCAATTGGATGGGGCTTCCCGCATGAAGCGCGTCTGGCATGTGGATCTGCCGCATCTTGTCCCCACCATCGTTATTATTGGCGTTATGAATATGGGAAGAATCATGTCTGTAGGCTTTGAAAAGGCGTTCTTGATGCAGAACAGCCTGAATATAAAATATTCTGAGCTGATATCCACTTACGTGTACAACGTTGGTTTAGGGGGAGTCTATCAGAGTGACTTTTCCCTTGCCACCGCGGTTGACTTATTTAATGCAGTGCTGAATTTGATACTTATTTTCGTTGCAAATAAGATTGCCAGACGTATGACAGATACAAGCTTGTGGTAAGGATAAGGTGATGTAATGCAAAGGACAAAGATATTTCATGGAATGAGGAAAAAAAGGGGAGACAGGGTGTTTAACGCAGTTGCGATTATCGTAATACTTTTGATGGCGCTGATTGTTTTAATCCCCCTGCTGAATGTTGTGGCAGCATCTTTTTCAGCTGGTTCGGCGGTAAATGCAGGAAAGGTTTTGCTATGGCCGGTGGATCCTACGCTGGAAAATTACCGCATCATTCTCAAATTCAAAAAAATCTGGATAGGGTATCGAAATACCATTTTTTATACTGTTACGGGAACAATACTGAGTGTGACCCTCTCGCTGCTCTGTGCGTTTCCGCTGTCGCAGAAGCAGTTTTCCGGAAGAAAGTTTTTTAACAAAATGTTCCTGATTACGATGATTTTCAGCGGCGGCATGATTCCCACTTATATGGTGGTCAGGGATTTAAAGCTGTTGAACAGTGTGTGGGCAGTTTTGCTGCCGACCGCGATTTCTTTCTATAATGTTGTTATCATGCGCAATTATATAGAAAATACAATTCCCAAGGAGCTGGAAGAGGCCACCCGTGTGGATGGATGTAACACATTCAAATACTTTACAAGCTTTGTTTTACCGCTTTCCAAGCCGATTATCGCGGTTATTGCAATGTTTTATGCGGTGGAGCAGTGGAACAATTTCTTTAATGCATTTTTATACCTGTCCGATGGCGATTTGTATCCGCTGCAGGTATGTCTCAGGGAGGTTCTGATAATCGGCAGCTTCGGCTCCGGTGACCTGGATCCGGAGGTGGTTGCGGCGGTACAGGGATTGTCGGCTTCACTGAAGAACGTTGTGATTGTCGTGTCCACGCTGCCGTTGATGTGTATTTATCCATTCGTGCAAAAATATTTTGTCAAGGGTGTCATGATTGGATCTGTGAAAGGCTGATGGTGCGCTGACTCAGGACGGGACTGAGTAGATAAGGAGGAAAATAAGATGAGAATAGATCAATTAAAAGAGCCGATAGCAATCACTATGTGGGACTCTTCCTGGCTTAGAAGAAGATATGCAGGGGGAGGATTTGAAAGCTACGATCAGGCATTGGATGAGCTGGTAGAGCGCGGATATAATGCAGTCAGAATTGATGCCTTTCCCCATATGATTGCCAATGCTCCTGACGGAACAAATTCTGAGAGGTTTTTAGACCCGGCGGGGTTTGGCTTTCATTGGTATGGATTTGCACAGTGGGGCAGTCCATGGACAGTGTATACATATCCCAGAAGAGATATTGTTGATTTCCTGAAAAAATGCGAGAGCCGCAATGTATATGTACTTTTGTCCACCTGGCTGAAGCCAACCGCCGAACCCCGCAACGAATGGCTGAAAGGGCCCAAAGAGCTGGTTCGTATATGGGATGAGACACTTCAGTTTTTAAGTGATAATAACTGTCTCAATCAGGTAATCGGTGTGGATATAAGCAATGAAATTCCTTTTGGGACGTGTAACAAATGGTTCATGGACCAGCTGCAAAGCAGGAAAACCTCGGAGGAAACGCTGAATCAGCAGCAAAAGGAATTTTATCGCGGATATTTTGGACAGGTAGTGTGCGAGTTGCAAAAACGCTGGCCAAAGATACCTTTTTCGGCCTGCCAGGCGATTGAGTTTTTCAACGAAAACCTGGATATGGATTTTACAGATTACGATTTTCTGGATGCACATATCTGGGCAGAATTTTCTGGATTTTTGAAGGGCACAGGGTATGATGATACGATTGCGGTTTTTGGATGCAATACCATGACAAAAGATAAAGCCGAGCATCACTACCACGGGCAGAGAATGATGCCTCCGGATATTGATTTTGAAAGGCTGAATGAGCGCATTCTTGAAAGCTGGCATAAAAACCGCTCTCTGTGCCAGGAGCAGATGGAAGAAAAGATAGCATACGTGGCGGAAAAAGGAAAACATTATGGCATCCCGGTGGGAAACACGGAGGGATGGGGAAGTATTATGTGGGTGGAACACCCCATGCTTAGCTATGATATGATAAAAGATGCGGGTATGATGGCCGCAAAGCTTGGATATAAATACGGCTATACCTTTAATTGCCAGTCAAATTTCTGTGAGCCCCAGTTTATCAAGCTATGGCGTGATGTGGATTACCATAAGAAGGTGACAAATATCATTCGCGGTAAAGAGCTATAAAAACATCATAGTGGGCAACAGACGGTATTTTTAAGATAAAAAATTAATATCAGGAGAAAGAAACCATGGAAGGAAAAATGAAAGCTGCAGTTATGCAGAGCATTGGACAGATAGAGATTGAGGAGCGGGATATCCCAGAGGCAAAGGATAATGAGGTGCTGGTTAAATTAGAGTATGTGGGAATCTGCGGAAGCGATTTGCATTATTACGAGACAGGAGCCATCGGAGATTTTGTGGTGGAGCCGCCGTTTGTCCTTGGACATGAGCCGGGAGGAACGGTTGTTGCGGTTGGGAAAAATGTGAAACATTTAAAGGTCGGTGACAGGGTGGCCCTGGAGCCGGGAAAGACTTGCGGGCACTGCGAGTTCTGTAAAACAGGGCGCTATAATTTATGCCCGGATGTGATATTTTTTGCAACACCTCCGGTAGACGGGGTATTCCAGGAATATGTGGCACATGAGGCCGACCTCTGCTTTAAGCTGCCGGATAATGTGAGTACGCTGGAAGGCGCCTTGATAGAGCCCCTTGCGGTTGGCTTCCATGCAGCCATTCAGGGTGATGCCCACCTGGGACAGCGTGCAATCGTTATGGGGGCGGGGTGTATCGGCCTTGTTTCCATGATGGCATTGAAGGCCAGAGGCATATCTGAGGTATACGTGGTAGATATTATGGAGAAACGGTTGGAGAAGGCCTTGGAGCTGGGAGCTGCCGGCGTCATCAATGGGGCAAAGGAGGATGTCATAGAAAGAGTAAAAGAACTGACGGACGAAAATGGTGTGGATTTGGTAATTGAGACCGCAGGAACCAAGATTACTGCCAGCCAGGCAATCCAAGTGGCAAAGAAGGGGGCGCATATTGTACTTGTAGGCTACAGTAAGAGCGGCGAAATGACGCTTCCCATGAGCATGGTGCTGGATAAGGAGCTGACGCTGAAATCCGTGTTCCGGTATCGCCATATTTACCCCATGGCGATTGATGCGGTGGCAGCAGGGAAAGTGAACTTAAAGGGTATCGTAACAGATGTATTTGAGCTTGATGAGGCACAGAAGGCAATGGACTATAGTGTGCATCATAAAGGGGACATCGTGAAAGCCGTTATACATATCGGGGAATAAGGAGTTTTTTATCGCCATGTATTTCACCCCGTACCGGAGGCTGTTGCAAAATAGATGGATAATCTATGGCGCAACAGCCTCTTTTCAATCCCGCCACTGCTTTGGTGGTGCAGAAAAAACAGCATTATAGGTCTTCCTAAAGTCAAGCAGGTTGTCCTTTTTCAGTTGAAACCAGTCTTTAGGAAACCTGGTATTGTCCAGCATGGCTCCTTTCAGCAGTGCAGTATGATCCGGCTCCAGCAAATTCAGCACGTTTCCATGAAAGCTTCTTCTTGCATAAGCTTTTATGACACTGTAAGGCCTTTTATGGATTCTGGTGGCAAGCTTAATCAAAGAAAACTCTTTTTCATAGTGGGAGATATCCTCGGGCCTGATCCATGTCCCATTCAGAAGCAGATGAGGATTTTGGGGGTAGTAGGACCAGCAGACATATGGCATAAAGCCTTCTATATTGCGGGTCTGGGAGATTTCCTCCTCGTGGGCCACCAGATTGTCATGAAATGTCTGTCCGGGACACCAGGGCATACAGCCGCTGTTTGCCAGCAGATACAGTGGCCTGGCGCCCAATACATTTTTCCATTCCTGTATGGCGGCAAAATCATAGTTGAATTCACGGGGCAAATAAAACCCATCAAAATATGGAAAAAGAGGCCGGGCAGCTTCCGGTGTTCCAAGCCGCATATTCACAGATGCCCGGGTCTGAATTTTTGGAAAATATTTTTTAATGATGTGTGCCGCTGACAACGAGGTGGTTGTCACTGCATAGACAGAGCCTATGCAGTGTGTAATTTCCTCTATGGTATCCAGCAGCGTTTTTTCGAAAGCCTTCGATAATGCCCGTCCGCCGTAACAGTTGGCATTACAGAGCAGGTTCAAAGGAATTCCCAGCGAATGCGCGAAATGCAGAGCTTCCACCAGCTTTTCCTGGACCTGTCTGCCCGTCAGGGTACTTCGGCAGGTTGTTATTGTGGGCCAGGGAAAATAAACCTCACCAATCCATTCCTGAAAATCCTGTAGTGCCCGGGTGAAAGGACGTTCGAACTCATCCTGTTCAAAATATCCGATGGCGTATTTCATTTTTAACCTCAATCTGTTTGCTTTGCGGTTACTTTGTGCTTCTCAGAACCTATATTTGTACTTTCATAATACTCATTGTAGGCGTTGGCGTCCTCACATTTTCCGGTCTCTATATACTCTTTTTGAATGTATTCCGGATAGGGATGCGGAGCGTTGAGGTCCACCTTCCATTCGGGCTTGGTACGGAATTTATTGTGGAATTTATTTTCCAGGATTCCCCGTTGCTCTAAGTGTACCATGCATGCTCTGATACATCCGCGGCCGCCTTCCACCGAGCGGCCATATTCGTAAACATGCGGGTATTCAACAAGGAAGGGACTGGCAGTATCATCACATCCGTATTTTATACCGTACTCACATTTTAAAGCATCAAATTTTGCAGTCTCGATTTCATACCCGCCCAGAGTCACTTTTGTGGTCTCAGTATTGGAAAGGGCGCCGTTACAGCTTTTTACACATAATTTACATCTGTTGCAGAGGGTTCCCGGCTTCATGACCGGGTCTGGCTTTAGAGGAGCGTCGGTCATCAGTAAGTTAAAGCGTGTTCTGGGACCAAATTCGGGTGTCAAAAACACGTTGCTCCAGCCGATTTCGCCCAGCCCGGCTAAGTAAGCCGCATAGCGGAAATGAACCAAAACGTCCGGATAAGGCTTCCCCTCCTCCACAGGAACACTCCAGTTTTCACGGAAATTGCCGGTAACGGAATTCACAGCCTCGCCGCCGTTAATGTTCATGAGTGTTACGGCCTCCCAGCCCATATCCTCGAAATCCCTTGCCAGCTTCCAAAGAGTCATGGGGGCGTATACCTTATTAAGCGCTGCATATCCCATGGATGAATAGTCGATAAAATGAGTTCCCTCTTCAATTCCACGAAGGACTCCGCGGGGAATACGGTAGCCAAGTACAATCATGGATTTTGCTCCCGGGAAAATATAGCGGGGATCATTCTGTTTTGGTGCGCCTTCGAATCGGTCCATAGAAGCAATACCGCATAAATCTGCTCCGTATTCAATTGCCAACTCTTTCACTTTTGCACTGGTCAGCTCTTCATTAAATCTTGCCATTTTCCTACCTCGCTTATTCTGTATTTTTTAGCACGGTAATTTGACTGCTGATTTCATTATAACGAAAACCAATTTCGGAATGAATTTGCAAAATAAACAGAAAGTTTTGTAAAACCAACATTTTCATTTTCTCAAATTCCATGGTTTTTACTTTTTTTACACTTGTGAGTATGGAAAGAAACTGAGGATAATAGAAAGAAAAATATACCAATGAAAGAGTGAAGTATAATGAAAGAAAAAGTGTTGCTGTCACAAATAAATCCCTTTGTACGCAATGTCTTAAGCGGAAGAACAGTTTCCCGTTCCCGATGGGTAAAGGCTTACGATTGCCGTCTGTTTTATATCCATGGTGGAAGTGCAGAGCTGCAGATAAAAGATGAGACATATTCTTTGGAGGAGGGGACGCTGGTACTATTTTCGTCTGGGATACCTTATGAATTCAGACATGTGCGGGCACTGGATACCATCATACTCAATTTTGATTACACAGATGATTATGCGGGATGTGAGAAGCCGCTGGTTCCTGTGGAGGCAGATAAATTTAATCCATCCCGGCTGCTTGCGGCTCCGCTGTTTGAAGACTGCGATGTGTTAAACAGGCCGCTGGTAATCCGGAATATGCAGAGAATGGAGGAGCTGCTTTACCAGATGGATGACACCCACAGGAAAGGGCCGATTTTTTATCGGGAATGGAACTCGGGAGCGTTAAAGAGCGCTCTTGTGGAGATATTGCGTTGCTATCAGAACAACCGGGAAGTCAGCATGGAATTTTTGGACCGAATCCGGCAGCTCGTCCAGGAGAATCTGTCTGAGCGCCTTACTGCAAGAATGATTTCAGATATGCTGGGATACCATGAAAATCATATCAACAGGCTTATGCGCAATGCCACAGGGATGACGCTTTACCAATATATCATAGACCGAAGGCTTTCCCTGGCAAAAATTCTGTTGATGGAGGGGAGCCTTACAATTGCGGAGATTGCAGAAAAAACAGGCTTTGAACATGTCTGCAATTTTTCTTCCTGCTTTAAATCAAAGACAGGGATGTCCCCCTCTGAATTTCGCAGGAAACATAGTAGCCATTAAGGAGCCTTGACAATTTAGATTTAAAGTCCCTTTTGAAGCCAAAAAATTTTTAAAATCGAAGGTATATTTAAGGCCAGTCCCGCATTAATTAAAGAAAGAGAAGCCAAGCTTGGTGTGTTCTCCATCGGCAGGCTGAGACAGACTGCTGTAACAGGGAAACAGGGGGGATTTTCATGTATGATGTAATTATAATCGGAGGCGGGGTGATTGGAACGGCGGTGGCCAGGGAATTGTCCCGCTACCGGGTAAGGGCCTGCCTTCTGGAGAAAGAGGAGGATGTGTGCTGTGGCACCTCAAAGGCCAACAGCGCCATTGTCCACGCCGGGTA
>CAPNGW010000032.1 GCA_948665105.1 uncultured Lachnospiraceae bacterium | reverse complement strand
GTTGTTGGAAACCACGGGAGTTTCCGTCTTGGCATATGCCTCCTCGATGGCCTTGATTTCCTCCTTGGACATGTCAACAGCGCTGAATACAAAATCCACCTGAGACGCCACCGCCTCCACCTCGTTGACATTCATAACCACAAGCTTCTTAACGGCTTCAGGCATGGGGGTATCCATTTTCCAGCGTCCCCCCACGGCTTCCTCATATGTTTTTCCTGCGGACCGGGAACTGGCCGCAATGGTGGTCACCTGAAACCAGGGGTGGTTCTCCAGCAACGCAATGAAACGCTGACCTACCATTCCTGTTCCGCCTAAAATTCCAACCTTTAATTTTTCACTCATAACGCTAATCTCCTTACTCAAGATTTCCTGGGACAGTTCACTTGTACGTTATATGTACTTTTATGCACTTATATAATCACAATATAATTTTTCTTTTGTCTTTGTACAGCGTACAAGTGTCTTTTTATTTACTTTCCATTATACTAATACATTTCACCGCAAATTACAACCTTGAAAATGTCACCAAATTTCATCCTGTTTCCACTGTCCTTTGGGCAAACTCTACAAAGTATCACTTCTTCCACTTCTTCGCTTCCTCGTCCTGCCATTCTTCCGCCAGATATTCCTTTTCCAGGGCAATCACCTGCTCCATGGCCACCTTGCCGGGACCACCAATGGTCAGACGCTTGTTGACGCAGGTTTCCATGGAAACGGCTTCATAGACATCCTCCTCAAATACGGGGCTGATGGCCTTTAGCTCCTGAAGGGGCATATCGTCGATGGCAATATTTTTCTCTATGCAGGAAAGCACCAGCCGGCCCACTATACTATGGGCATCCCGGAAGGGCACTCCCTTCTTCACCAGATAATCCGCCGCGTCGGTGGCGTTGGTAAATCCGTTGTTGGCGCTGCGGCGCATCGCATCCTTATGGAATTTCATGGTACTTAGCATACCGGTGAACAATGCAAGGCATCCCTTTACCGTGTCAATGGCGTCAAAGGTAAGCTCCTTGTCCTCCTGCATATCCTTGTTGTAGGCCAGGGGAATTCCCTTCATGGTGGTGAGAAGAGACACCAGCGCGCCGTAGACCCGCCCGGTTTTGCCCCGGACCAGCTCCGCAATGTCAGGATTCTTCTTCTGGGGCATAATGCTGCTTCCGGTGCTGTAGGCGTCGTCCATCTCCACAAACCCGTACTCGTTGCTGTTCCAGATAATGACCTCCTCACAGAAACGGCTCAAATGCATCATAATGGTGGACATGGCTGACAAAAATTCAATGAGATAATCCCTGTCCGCCACAGAATCCATACTGTTTAAGGTGGGTCCGTAAAATCCCAAAAGCTCTGCCGTATACTCCCGGTCCAAGGGATAGGTGGTTCCCGCCAGAGCACCGGAGCCCAGGGGACAGTAATTCATTCTTGTGTAAATATCTCTAAGGCGCAGACGGTCACGCTTAAACATTTCAAAGTAGGCTCCCATATGGTGGGCCAGGGTAATGGGCTGGGCCTTCTGCAAATGAGTAAAGCCTGGCATAATGGTTTCTGTGTGCTCTTCCATAATTCTTAAAAGTACTTTTAATAAATCTTTTACCAGCACATCGGTGTAAAGCACCTCCAGCCTGGTGTACAATTTCATATCCAATGCCACCTGGTCGTTGCGGCTTCGGCCGGTGTGCAGCTTTTTCCCGGTATCCCCCAGGCGTTCAATGAGGTTGGCCTCCACGAAGCTGTGGATGTCCTCGTATTCCTCAGTAATGGCAAGGCTTCCCTCCTCCACCTCCTGTTGTATCTCCCCCAAGGTTTTGACGATGGCCTGCATTTCCTCCTTCGTCAGAATCCCCTGCTTTGCCAGCATGCAGACGTGGGCCATACTGCCCTCAATGTCCTGCCTGTAAAATTTTTTATCAAATAAAATGGACGCGTTAAAATTGTATACCAGCTTGTCGGTTTCTTTGGTGAAGCGTCCGCCCCATAACTGTGCCATAATGATTTCCTCACTTTCTCGGTTTCTGTTTTTTTCTTATTATACTGATATATGCGGCCTCTATAAGCCCCAGCTATTGTATTCTACCCTCTTACGTATTGCTGCCAATATCCCGGCTGCATTGTTCCCGCTGGTGCTGCCTCATGGAAAATACACAGCCGCAATAGTCCTGCCGGTACATGTCATATTCCCGGGATAATTCCACGGAACGCTTGTAGCCGTTTTTCTTTTTAAAGTCTGAAGAGAGGTATTTTACACCGTATTCCACTTCCAGTGCCTGCCCAATCTCATTCAGCCTTCCCGCATTTTTTAAGGGGCTTATGGACAGTGTGGTGGTAAAATAGTCCATGCTCCGCTCTAAAGCCAGCTTCGCCGCTTCCCTAAGGCGTAATTCATAGCAGTGGAAGCACCGCTCCCCGCCCTCCGGGATATCCTCCATGCCCTTGGTTCTCTCATAAAACCGCTCTTTATCAAAATCCCCTTCCACAAACTGGATCGGGTACCGGGCAGGCAGCTTTTGAATGAACTGCTTCTGCTCCTCTACCCGCTTGTAATATTCCTCATCCGGGTAGATATTGGGATTATAGTAAAAAACCGTAATTCGAAAAAAATCAGAGAGATATTCCAGCACATAGCTGCTACAGGGAGCACAACAGCTATGCAGAAGCAGTGTCGGAGCCGCCCTGTTCTTTTGATGCTTGGCGATGATTTCTTCCAGCTCTTTCTGGTAATTTCGATTCATGCTTGTCACTCCCGGATACTTCCTTCCTCTTGTTCCTTTTTAATTTCCTTTTAGAATACGAGACTTCATCCAATCAGTCAAGAAAAATCTTCACCCCATAAGCGGTGTATTCCTCCCCCCGGTGATAGCCCAGCTTTTCCGCCAGCCCCAGGGACCAAAGATTGTGGGCATCCCAGCTTGGGTACAGTCCCCGGTCCAGGCATTCCAAAATCAGCTTTGCCCCACAGGCATACCCAAGTCCCTGCCTGCGGTAGTCCGGGTGGGTGTCAATCTGAATCTCAATGCCATTTTTATACCGGGTATAGGAGGAGGCTCCGGCCACCGGAATACCCTCCTTTAACGCAACGACCCCCAGGCCAAGCTTCTCATACTGTTCCCATGTGTCAAACTGTGCCACCCAGTCCCTGCACCAGCCATTCTCTCTTGCATACTCATAAATTCCTCGGTCAATCAGCTTCAACTCATGCGCCGCCACAGCCAGATGAAGCCTCTCCCTGTCAAAGACCCCCGGCTCCTTTTTTACGCCGTACCGGATCAACTTCGTGGCCCGTTCCCCGTATTCCGCCTGGATAGCCGCCCCCCAATCCGCATTTTGCGGCACCATCACAACCGTCTTCCGCTTATTTCCCTGTGGCCAAAACCGTACCAGCTCCTTGCTGACATTCCCTGCGTAAAATGCAAAATCAGCCAGCAACGCCACAGCGCAGGTGGGATGCTCCATGTCATCTGCATAGATTTCTCCCATCACATTTTCAAGGCAGGACCATATCATGGTTTCCTCCCACCCGGCGAAAATGTGCTCTGCCCGGCAAGGCTTTAACAGCTTTTGTATCATACCATTCATTCCCTTCTTCTCATTTCACACTAAATACTATACCACATATTATAATAGAAAGTAAATCTGGAGAAAATTTATGGAGAAACTCCTGGAACTAACATCCGTCAGCTACTCCTACCACTCCCTAAAGGGCGAGACGCTGGCTTTATCCAATATAAATTTCACAGTGCATAAAGGAGAGTTTGTGGCGATTGTGGGGCCTTCCGGCTGTGGTAAAACCACCCTGCTTTCCCTTCTAAGCGGTCTTTTGGAACCGGAGCACGGTTCTATTTTACTTTATGGCCAAAAGCTTTTTGAAAAGGGAAACGGCACCATCGGCTACATGCTCCAGCATGACCACCTCTTTGAATGGCGCACCATCGAAGAAAATGTCCTTCTGGGACCGGAAATTCAAAAGAGGCTCACCCCTCGCAAGCGGGAAGCTGTGTCAGATATGCTAAAGACCTACGGTCTTTACAAATTCAAGGACGCCAAGCCCTCCCAGCTCTCCGGGGGCATGCGCCAGAGGGCCGCTCTTATCCGCACCCTTGCACTGGAGCCGGAGCTTTTACTTCTGGATGAACCCTTTTCCGCCCTGGATTACCAAACCCGCCTTACCGTAGGGGACGACATCGGCTCCATCATAAAAAAGGAGAAAAAAACCGCCGTTCTGGTGACCCATGACTTATCCGAAGCAGTCAGTCTGGGAGAGCGAATTATCGTCCTCACCAAGCGTCCCGGCACCATACAAAAAATTATCCCCACAGTGTTTCCGGCCAATCTCTCTCCTCTGGAGCGCAGAAATACCCCCGAATTTAAAGACTATTTCAACCAACTCTGGAAGGAGATGAGCGAAAATGAGTGAACTGTCCATTGCCCAGAAAAAATATCTCATAGCACAAAAGAAGCACAAGGTTACCGTGCGCTTTGGCAGGCTTCTGATTTTTGTGGTTTTTCTTTTGGCCTGGGAGGGGGCCGCTTCCTATAAGCTTATTGACTCCTTCATTTTCAGCAGCCCTTCAAGGGTAGGCCTTTGTTTTGTAAATATGCTTCTGGACAAATCCCTGCCGGGGCACATCGCCGCCACCTTATTTGAGACGGTGGCAAGCTTCCTTCTGGTGATCTTTTTCGCCCTGTCCTTTACCATACTTTTATGGTTTCACAAGAGGCTTTCCGAGACCCTGGAGCCCTACCTTGTAATCTTAAACAGCCTGCCCAAGTCGGCCCTGGCTCCCCTTCTCATTGTATGGCTGGGAACCGGCTACCAAACCATTATCGTCACCGGCATGTCCGTTGCCATCTTTGGCTCTGTCCTGAGCCTGTACACCAGCTTCGCCTCGGTGGACCCGGAAAAAATCAAGCTAATCTACACCCTGGGGGGTAAAAAAATCCATGTGATGACCAAGGTGATTCTCCCCTCCAACATTCCCGCTCTCTTTTCCATCATGAAGGTCAATATCGGCCTCTGCCTGGTGGGCGTGATAATCGGGGAATTTATCGCGGCACGAAAGGGTTTGGGATATCTGATTATCTATGGAAGTCAGGTGTTTAAGCTGGACTGGGTGATTATGAGCATTGTCCTTCTATGTATCATGGCCATGGGGCTTTATGGCATTCTGGGGCTGGCAGAAAAGCGGTATTTGAAAGGGCTCTGACTTCTTTGCTCACTCAATAAAAGAACTGCCCCATCTACTTTTTGCTAAAAAACCGGGAGTCATGGCATCTAAGCTGTGTCATGCACTCCCGGTTCTTGCTGCTCATTCAATTTATTCTTCACAAAAATCAATCAGCTCTCTCACTATGTGACGACTTCTGAAATATTCTTTGTATTTCTCAAATTTTCCATACACCTTCTGATATACGGCTGCAATTTTTTTGAAATAATATCTAATTCATTTCGCGTACACATTGCAATTCACCCCGTCGATTTTTCCTACATATTTATATGCTCTGCCCTGTTTTCTTCCTGTGTCTCTACATTTTCTCTTATTTTATCATACCCTTTAGCGCTGGGTCTTTGAGCTTCCTGCTCCAGCTTCACATTATTTTGCTCCATATATCTTAGTACTTCTATATTCCCTTGATTTTTCTCTTTTTCCTTCTCAATCAAAAGTTTGAGTCTTCTCTGATCATTTTCCGTCAATTTTTTCGTATAAATCGCATAAAGTTTCAATTCTTCAATCCCCATATGATATGTCCGAAACGGAATCCCCGTCTTATCGCACAAATCCCTGTAAATCTCAAACCCTCCCACATCAATGTCGCCAAAATGAAGATAAACTGCATGCGGAATCTCCCGATACACCATGCGCAAAAGTTCTCTTCTCACAGAATTATGGTAGCCCCCAAGATAAATAATCAAGCTTCCCTCTTCCTGCCACCGGAAAAATGTTGTCAGATTCTCAACGGTAATGACCTTTTTCACAGCTTCCCTTCCACAAATTCTTACCTTCTTTAAATCCGCTCCGGAAATACCTATGCCCTGATTCATCCATGATAAATCCCAGACAATATCCTCCTTACCATCAAACAATATCTGTCCTTCGCCTTTGAGATATACATAGTCCGGCGTATGATAGATGGCATATTCAGCCAGAATTGCATAAATATCCATATCAGCAAATTCCGGCCGAAAGCGGCGCATAATTTTTCCAAAAATCCCTGACATAGCTTCAAATGTTTTCGAATCTCCAAAATGCCGGATGGAAAATTCTCGGATATAACAAGGCTCTTCATTTTCTTCCACAAAGGAAATTGCCGATAAAATCCGTTCCGTCCTGTCTAAATCAGAAAGCTCCACGAATTCTTTTACTGATTTTCCTTCTTGTATGCGCTTTTTCAAATAAGAAATAAATGCTCCGGTAACCGGATGTCCTTCGCTGCGCCGCTCCCATGCCTCTAAAAGCTTCAAATGCTCACTTTCAAAATTCGCCTTGGGGATTCTTTTTAGATAATCATACGCTGTATCTACATTCCCCTCATTTAGCAGCACCTTCTTTATAATATGTCCTTTCTTTCCCTCTTTCCATGCAACCGAAATAATTCCTTTTCGCTCCAGTTCTTTTACTACTGCATGAATATCATCATACGCAAGAGAGCTTTCATCAAAGTATTCCGGCAGCTTCGCCTTTGTAAACGGAAACGAAATATGAACAGCCACCTTGTTCTCTCCTCGCTGCAAACGGCTGTTTTCATAAGAATCCAAAAGTCCGTTTAAAATTCTTACATCATAGCGCGCCATTGTAATACCCCTCCACATAGCTGACCTTCTCATCCGTCATGACCAGAAGGGTTTCTGACATAGATGGGCCGATATACTGAATCTTATCCGGCGGCGCGGCAATGATAATCTGAAGAGGCAGTCTTTTTAAAAATTCCAGCACTCCTCCGATTCTTTCATCGTCCATATTATTAAATGCCTCATCGAACATCACCAGTCCCGCTGCCTCCCCTCCAATATTATTGCTGTATAGCTGCACAAAGGAGGCCGCCACCGTCACATAAAACGGCGTCTGGGTCTCTCCGCCGCTCTTTTCCTCACATACCTTTGAATAATAGGAGTAGCTTCCATCACTATGTATAATCTTAATATCATAATCCATATAAGTTCGGTAATCGGTGAACTCATCCAGGGTTTTGGCCTGATTATCATTATGGATAGC
This sequence comes from uncultured Lachnospiraceae bacterium, assembly GCA_948665105.1. GTDB lineage: Bacteria > Bacillota > Clostridia > Lachnospirales > Lachnospiraceae > 14-2. The sequence continues at coordinate 6,517 of CAPNGW010000032.1, read as the reverse complement.
CAGACGGTCAAATAATTCCTCAATAACTTCCTTATGTGTTTCATGAAAAATACCGCTGAAAATAGATTCTCCCTGCATCATATTGAAGTCGTCCATAATCATCTCATAATAATTCCGGTGTCTTTTGCTGGGCATATACAAGAATTCATATTTTTCATTGCTGAAAGCAATATCCTTCAAGGCTTTATTCAGCTCCTTAAATTCGCTCTGAGCCTGTTTCATATTTTCCTGCAGCTTAGCAAGAAACTGCTCTCGAAATTCCTCCTCCGCAGCCATTCTTGCAGATTCTACCTTCTCCTCATATTCCAATATCTCAGAGGTGCGGAGCCTGTCATATACGGCCGCAAATTCCGGAAATCCCTCCATGTTGGCTGCCGCCCCAAAACTATGCTCCGTCTTATACAGAATCATCAAATCAACCATCTGCTTTTCTGCATTCTGCTTCAAGGTTTCATTGGCTTTACGGCGTCTCAAGAAATTCTCCTTAAACTGCTCAAAGGATTTGTCCAAGGTCTGCTTCTCATATTCCCTTTTCCAGGAAGCCAGGTCATCTCCCGCCCTTGCGGCAATCTCCGCCACCTCCGCCTGTTTTGTCAACTGGTTTCCGGTTTCCAGGGCAATCTGTCCTTTCTTGCCTTCAATGGTCGTTTTTATCTCTCCGATTCTCTGATTCAGCCTTCCAACCCTTGCTTCCAGTTCTGCTCTTATGCTCGTAAGTGCTTCAAGCTGTATTTGCTTTTGAATAAATGTGGCATTCTGTTTCAATGTTCGGATATTATCCTCACATTTTCCAATACCTGACTGAATACGGGAAAGCTTTGTTAACACTTCCAGCTTATACTTCACATCCACATCGTGTTCCGTAGAAAGAGGGCTCAGCACAGCTTCCAGATGGTTTCGCTGCTCTTCGGTGGCCTTTATTTTATCCTCCAGGGCCTTTCTTTGCTCTTTGGCCTGCTCCAGTTGCACCTTAAAGGCATTTTTCCCAATAAAAGGCACGCTGAAAATCTCCGGCTTTATGGCGCTGGCCACCCGGTTTTGGTACTTCATACACTCTTTCGTGACAGATGTCTGATATTTTTTCAAGTCACTGTAGTGCTCACACATATGGACTTTTCCCAGAATCATATGTATGAAACGTCTTGCATATTTATTTTTGGATGTAACGATGGTCGCCAGCGTCCCTTCCGGGGCCATATCATACGCTTCCAGATTCTGCGTATTGATTAATCCCACACCGTAGGCCTTTTTCTCTCCCCGCAGCTTATCGTAAATTCCAAGTGCAATGTCAAAATTCTCCGGCTCAACCAATATATAAAAACGCTGTGTATTCAGATAACCCTCTACTGCATTACGCCAATCCTCATCGATGATTTCCAAGGTTTCACAAAGCACATAGGGCTCCGGTTTTCTCCCGATTCTTGCAAATTCCTCCCGTACGGCATGTAGCACACAATTAACGGCTTCCGGATAAGAAAGCTTTTTTCTCTCTAACTGTTCTATTTTATGGTTGAGCTCCTGTTTTTCTTTCTGCTGCCCACTCTGCCTTATCTGGACTTCCGCAATCTTTCTTTGTACCTTACCGTACATTTCGCTTTTATATTTGATTACGCTTTCCGTAAGCCCTTTTGCCCGGGCAACATCCGAAATCAAATCAGGCTTCTCAAGCATTTGCTGATACTCCCGGATACATGAATCTGCATCCCTTACCTCCAGCAATTTATGTACCTTATCCAGTGATTGTTTTATACTGGATTTTAATTCCTGTTTTTCTGAAAGCGCCTGTTTCTCCTCCTCCTTCAAACGGTCCCGCTCCTTTTGCTGTTCTTCCAGGGCAATATATTCCTTATTCTGTTTTAACTCCAGACGCAAATCTGTTTCCAACTCAAGCTTCTGATCTTTTTCCGCAGATGTTGCCTGTAAATCCTTCTGAACCTCATTTCCCCGGTATTCTTCTGCTTTTATCTCTGCCTCCAGCCTTTGAACCAGCTTCTTTGAAATATCCACTTCCACCTGAGATAAATAGAACTCATACATGTTGTCCTTTTTCATACCGTCTGCTACATCACGATGAAACCGGTCAATCTGTTCCAATTTTTCCATTCTCTTTTTTACAGATTCCAGGGTACGCTGCAAGTCCTGGTAGCTGCGCACATTTTCACGCAGTACTTCGATATTTATGTCTTTCTTATCCAGCACATAGGAATAAACAAAATCCTTAATATCATCAATGGGTTTAAAGGCCAGGGCTTTGGGAATCAGACTGAAAAATTTATCCTCAATCCGTCCAAATCTTGCCTTTATCATTTTCTTCGCTTCTATCTGTGTCTTGCACCACTGACGAATGGATTTGTTAACAGTGCGAAATTCGGAAATAGACCGAGGAGAATTTCCATTAAAAAACATTTCTTCCGTAAGTCTCTTATTGTCAATCAGGTACCTTCCGGTTGTCTCCTGTCCTTCCGATGCAGAATCCACCACTGCTCCCACAATGAAGTATCTGTCTTTGCTTTCCTCATAAAATTCAAGGGCGATATGGGCGCTGATTTCTCCGGTGCGCTCATAGGGCTTGCTTTCCCGTCCCGTCTTGCAGCGCACATAACCGGTCAGCTTACGCTTCCCATTTTCATGAGCCGCCTTGTTAAATGAATTGGAGGAGCATGTAACCACAAACTGGATGGCATCCAAAAGTGTTGATTTTCCGGCTCCGTTTTCTCCAGAAATAAGAGTGGAATCACCAAAATCAATGGTACAGTTTTCAAAGCGGTGCCAGTTAATCAACTTCATTCTCGTTAGCTTCTTCATCCGATACACGCCCCTTTCTGTACGCCTCCAACTTCTCGTATGCCTGCTTAATATCCTCAACTCTCACAGCCATCATAATAGAATCATAAATCAGAACTCTTGATTCCTCATTGCTTAAGTCTCTGTCCAATGTTTCAATCAGCTGGAACCTTCGGAACAGATGCAGCACATTGCGCATAGTTGTCTTGTCTATCATTTTTTCACGAATCTTAAGGCTTAAATACTTGTCCTGAATATCTCCCAGATTGACAATCACTTCATCACTGATGGAAAGCTCCCGTTTCTTCTCATCATAGAGAATCCTAAGAATCAGTAAAATAATGGACTCATACAGCTTTAAATTCAGTCGGTTGTAGTTTTGCGGATTGGTAAGCTGGATCACACCATTCTCCTCATTGATTTCCAGGCGGTACCCCAGTATGGATAAATACTCTTGAAATTCTAAGCGATGATTAAGCACAAAATAATAATCTGACTTGTTCGTCACATTCCCCTTACACAGAAAGCAGTGACTTAACAGGCGGTTACAGATTCGTTTAAATTCATCCTTGTCCTTTTGCAGCATTTTTCCCAATAATTCCACTTTTATTTCCTCCAGATTCTGAAATCCTTAAAACGAAATCCGTTTACTTCTTTTTCATGGGTTGTTTCTATTTTATACTTCATATTTTTCCGCTGTCCATACAGGCGAACATAGATGATTTTTATAAAATCTTCCACATTTGACAGGGGAAGCTCCGTGGCCAGCATTTCATTCCTGTTCCCCAGGCAATCCTCCACATAGCGCCCAATCTTTTCCACACTTAGAATCCTCTGCATCTTCTCCAGCATACAGCGCAGTTTTTCCTGACGAAGCTCCAAATCCGGCTCCCGGTTTATCATCTGTCTGGGAACAAATTCCTTTCTCCCCTCAGTCGGTGAGTAGAAGGAGCCTTCATCCAGGAAGCTACAGCTAAAAATACGAACAAGGCTTTCCAGAAATTCTATCTCGTATATACCGCCAAGGTCCATCCTCTCCCGGTTCATCACTTCATGAATCCCCAATAAAATTTCCTTAAGCTGTCCCCGGATGTCCTCATTTCCTGAGAGAAGGAATTTTGCTCTGTTTATGGCCGCCCTCTGATACTGGGTATTTTTCTGATTTATCTCATTTAAGATATCGTCCATATTGCGAAAAGCTTCTATAATCTCATGCAGATACCGGTAGACATGTTCTCTTGCTGCATCCATGTCTGTCTCCTGAAGCCCTGCAATCTCTTCTGATGCTTTCTCAATATATGATTTACTTCTGCTCCTGCTCTCCAGTCTTTCTATAATCTCCGGACGGAACTTGGACACATTATCCGAGGTGAGAAGTCTGTGATATGCCTTGTCTACAATATTGGTAATGTAGTCATTAAACAGCGCATCCATAATCTCAGCTACTGTGCTGTGCTTCGTAAGTTCATCTATATAATGCTTAATATTGGAATTTAAGTTTTTCAGACCCGTAATCAAAAGATCCGTATTCTCCAGAATCTGTAATAGAACCACCCCGGGATTGTCCGTATTCCCCCGCACAAGACTATAAATAGTGTAAATATATCCCTGATATTCAATTTGTTTCCCGTCCTCAATTTCAAGCAGGGTTTTGATAAGCCGCACGGAATATTCTTTAAAATTCACCCGCTGCACATAGCTTTTATCCGTCTCTATCTCAATCCATCCGTAATTCTCCAGACGTCTTAAAATTCCGTTGGCCTTGCCCCGGCTGTCTGCCCCTGCGAAATCCTCCTCCACAATCTCCGCCGCCGCGGTCTGTTCAAAATAATATTGGAGTTCATCCACAAGCACTTCTCTTTCCACACCAAAAGAAAGCTGATGTTCCATCACAGAAAACAGCTTGCAGATACATTCCCAGTATACCGTTTTATTGGGTGAAGAAAGGGGAACAAAGAAATTCCCTGGTAAAACACGGAACATGTCAGCCTCTTTCGTAAGTTATTTCCCGCAACATTTTTAGTTTCAACAAATCTCTCTACTCTTGCATGGCTGGGAAATTCCACATATCGTTCAAAAAGCAAACTCAGTAAATCTTTGCGCCATTTGCGCAAACATATCCTCTCCTACACGAACTCATTAAAAGATTTCTTTTATATTATTTTAATTATACTTGATTCCTCTTATTTGTGCAATCATTTCAATTATCTATTATGTCCATCAAGACTTTATGGCATTCTGGGGCTGTCAAAAAGCGGTATTTAAAAGGGCCTTACGAAAGGGGCAAAGCCATCCGCATACCAAATCCACGGTATCCATACCAGAAAAAAACCGGCATCCTTCTGGGGCTCTCCCGCCTGTTGCTGCCGCCGTACCCGATTAGCAAAGCGACAATCACAGGCACTGTCCCCAGAAGCACGCCTTTTCTCTTTCTAACATAAGAGGTAAAGCCTCACTATTTCTGCTGTGCCCAATCCGCAGGATAGGTTACATAGAGGAACCGGGCCTTTCCCGGAACGGAAAACTGAATGGAGGAACCCTTGGGAATCAAAATCAGCTCTCCCGGCCCGGCGGTCACCGATTTACCGTTATTGATAATGGTCAGCTCTCCCTCGATTACATAGTCAACCTCATCATAATTCAGAGTCCAGTCGAAGGTGGTCTCCTCCATCTCCATAATGCCGCACCCCAGCCTGGGACTTTCTTCCAGGGAAAACAAATCATGGGTGTATACTCTGTCACCTGGCTTTCCTGTGTCCAGCCAATCGGACGGACCCACAGACACACAGGGGAGCGCCACCTTGCGCACCCCGTAAGCCTCCTGGCTGCCCAGCTTTTCCTGTAAAATCTTTATAATTATTTCTTCCACTGTCTGTCTTGTGATTTCCATCTATGCCATCCTTTCGCTACGCTTATCATTTTGTGCTGTCTTCCCTGCCGTAAGACTTGGTAATCCACAATGCCGCCAGCACTGCCGTAATCCCACCCACTAATTTTCCGATAATCATGGGAAAAATCAAATCTGAATTAAATCCTGCTGTAAAGCCCAGATGGTCTCCGAACACGAAAGCCGCCGACACGGCGAAGGCCACATTCAACACCTTCCCCCGGCTGTCCATGTCCTTCATCATGCCAAACATGGGAATGCTGTTTGCAAGACTGGCCACCATTCCTGCCGCGGCCACCTCATTCATTCCCAGCACCTTTCCCAGTCCCATCAGAGGCTTCTTAAAGACCTTGGTGATGACATACACCAGTGGAAAGGCTCCTGCCAGCACAATGGCAATGTCCGCCACCACCTCAAAGCCCTCGCTGATGGGGTTCATACCGGGAATGACAACGATTCCGGTCAGGGACTCTATAATTCCCACAGCCAGGCCGAAGGTGATGAGTGCCACCACAAATTTCCCGAACCAGGTAAATCCCTTGACCATGGCCTTTTCAAACTTCCACAGCCCCAGAGCAATTAACAGAGCAAAAATTATAATAGGAATTAAGTTTTTCAAAACCATGATAACCGGATATCCGGCCACCAGTCCTCCCACAAAGGAGCCAATGGGAATGGTAATCACTCCCGCCAGCACGCCTGTGGCCAGAAATTTCCGGTCCTCCTGGGAGATAATCCCCAGGGCCACAGGAATGGTGAACACAATGGTGGGTCCCAGCATGGAGCCCACAATCAGGCCGCCAAAATTTCCTGCTTCCTCAGAGAGGGCCAGGGCCTGAGCCAGGG
>CAPNGW010000031.1:12994-13801 GCA_948665105.1 uncultured Lachnospiraceae bacterium | reverse complement strand
AGCCGGCGCGGTTTCTGGCCACCATACAGGTCGCCATCACATTGGCGGGACTGCTGCAGAGTGCTTTTGCGGCGGACTATTTTTCAGAGCCATTGGTGGCGGCCCTGGTGAATGCTGGAGTTACCATTTCGCCGGGAATTTTAAAGACGGCCAGCATTCTGGTGATAACGCTGGTTTTGGCATATTTTAATCTGGTGCTGGGAGAGCTGGTGCCGAAACGGATTGCCATGAAGAAGTCGGAGTCCTTGGCGCTGGGGCTGTCGGGGCTTTTGTACTTCGTGGCCAAGGCTTTTGCACCTCTGGTGTGGGTGCTGACGGTTTCCACCAACCTGATTCTCAAGCTCATTGGATTAAATCCCAAGGAGGAGTCAGATGCGGTGACCGAGGAGGAGATTCGCATGCTTCTGGCGGAGGGGAATGAGAAGGGAACCATTGAGACGGAAGAAAACGAGATGATTCTGAAGGTGTTTGAATTCAACGATATCTCCGTGGAGGAGCTCTGTACCCACAGGAAGGACACGGATATGCTGGCTCTGTCGGACCCCTTTGAGGAGTGGGAGCGGGTCATTGCAAAGAGCCGCCATGTTTGCTATCCGGTCTGCGGAGAGAACCGGGATGATGTGATTGGGGTATTAAATACCAAAAATTATTTTCGCATGGCGGACCGGAGCAAGGAGAGGGCCATGGCGGAGGCGGTGGAACAGCCGTATTTTGTCCCGGAGGGGATGAAGGCCAACGTACTCTTTGGACATATGAAGGAGAGCCGGAATTATTTTGCAGTCATCATTGACGAGTACGGAGGGATGT
>CAPNGW010000031.1:0-12894 GCA_948665105.1 uncultured Lachnospiraceae bacterium | reverse complement strand
ACGGCGGACCTTCAGGAGCTGGCAAAAATATGGGACCGCACATTGCCCACGGATGTGTATGAGACCTTTAACGGCTTTGCCTGTGATGCAATCGGGCGGGTGCCTGAGGACGGGGAGACCCTTGTCTGGGAGGACGAAAAGATGCGGATGGAGGTGGTAAAGGTGCGGCGCCACACCATACAGGAGGCGTATGTATGGCTGAAGAAGGAGGTGGAAAATTCTGCACTTTAATGGTATGATAGCTATATAGAATGATGCTGGGGTTAAAAGGGGCTTTTACAGATTGCTGTTGGCAAATTGCACAAACTGCATTCTTCTTTGCTCCGAGCTTCGAAGCTAAGAGCTTCTAAAATGTTCCTGCCAACCATATCGGTTACGGACGCAACCGCCCTCAATGAGCCATCCATGGCTCAAATCGGGCTTTCGCCGACATCCGTGTCGTCGAATTGCTGAAACTATCTGGAACATTAAGAAGTTCTAAGCTTCTCCACAGTCGCAACTCAAAAATGCAGTTTGTGCAATTTGCCAATCCCATTTTTGAAAAGCCCCTTTTGAACCCAGCATCATAGAATTTTCTTAAAAGATTGCGAGGGATAAGAGATGGAAGAGAAAAGATGCGACAAGCTGCTTTTGGCAGTTATGCACGGGGATGATTTTGACAATGTGGCGGGAGAACTGAACCGAAACGGATTTGCTCTGACAGTGTTAAATTCCGTGGGCGGATTTTTAAGGAAGCGAAGCGTCACCGTAATGATTGGCCTGCCCGGGGAGCGGGTGGAGGAGGCCCTTGAGATTTTAAAGAAGGAGGCCAAACAGCGGACTGAGACTGTGTACCAGAGTGCCATGATGCCTCCGGTGGGAATGATAAGCGCTGCATCCTCTGTGCCCGTGCAGATGTCCTTTGGCGGGGTAAAGGTGTTTGTGCTGGATTTGGAGAGGATGGAAAGCTTTTAAAGGAAGCCTGATTCATGAAATCCTTACAGGAGGCGCAGTTGTATGAAGGAAGCACTGTATTTACATATTCCAGGCTCTAAGGAACTATGGTATCGCCAGAAGCTTCTGAAAGACCCTGATACCATGAGCTATAACAAGGGGTATGACATAAATTTCAGCGGATACCAGAAAGAGACGGGGTGTATCGCCTTTCCGGAGCAGGAATGGGCGGACTGGTATGCCCGTTTTGTGGGGCAAGAGCCCCAGAGGTTTTATGCGTATATTGTCCGGGAAGCAGATGGCACATTTATAGGAGAGGTGAATGCCAGGAAGGATAAGGATGCTTTTTGGTATGAAATGGGTATCGTTCTGGAAGCGAGATACCGTGGAAAGGGCTACGGAACAGAAGCGTTGCGTCTGCTTTTGAAGCATGTCTTTGAAGACATGAATGGGGATGCGGTTCACAACGTTTTTGAAGCGGAGAGGATATCCGCAGTTGAGACACATCTGTCGGCAGGATTTACAAAATACCGACAGGAAAGCGGTATGCTGGAAATGATGATTTCCAGGGAACAGTATTTTCGTATTTATGGGAAATGATTTTGGGGATGAGAGAGCCCTGCTTCCCGTGGGTGCACTGGCGGGAAACAGGGCAAATGTTCCTTACTCGTATCTCTTTATTTCAGCTCTGTGTGGCGGATAACTGCATAGGAGCCTATTCCGAAAACCGCTCCGATTAGAAGCAGGGTCAGGATGGGAAACACCCAATTTATGGTCCCGTCACCCATAAAGCCCATGGCTTTCATGAAAAATTCTACTACATTTCGTACCACTTCACCTGAAAGAACAAATCGGAATAAGGCGATAATGAGAAGCAGGATGCCGCCAAGTGCGACGCCTATAAAAAGAGCTGTCATTTTGCCCACTTTGTTGATGATTAGTACTGCCAGATAAAACAGGCTGCAAAACATCAGATACAGCGCCATCAGAAATAGCCAGTTTGCAAAAAAATTGCCATAGCCATAGAGACCTCCATACAGTGTAAAGTAACTGTCCCTAAAATGATGTATCACATTGCCGATGACGGTATCAATGAGAGCCATTACTCCGGTTATGAAAACAAACATAAAAATGGTGGACAGGAAAATATATTTGCGGGTGTAACCGTTTTGAATGAGAGCCTTGAAATCCTCCTTGTAACCCAGTACGCCCATAACACTCACAAAGACAACGGTGCTGACCTCCAAGACATTGGAGCCAACGTTTTCTCCGCCAACAAAAAGTGCAATCATCCCAAAGATAAGAGCCACAATGATATACTGTATTGCATAGAAAATGCACATGGCCTTTATTTTAGTGGAGCATTCATATAAAACAGCAGCCTTTAATTTATTCATTTTCGTTACCGCCTTTCTCAGTCAGCTTGACAAACAGCTTTTGCAGATTCATCGTTGAAATTTGCAGATTGCTTCCCTGGGGCAGAGCAGCTTTCTCGCCCAGGATATATGAGATTTTAAGACCTCCCAGCTCCTCAAAGCCAATCACATTCCTGCCCTGACAGTAGCTGTCAACCTCTCTGGCCAGACCGGAAACGCTGTATCCGGTTTCCAACAGGGTTTCAACACTTTCCTGCAATAATATCTGCCCTTTGTCAATCAAAACCACTTCTTCAATGATGTTTGACACTTCCTCAATCAAATGTGTGGCAAGAATCAAGGTTTGCCCGCCCTTTTCAAATTCTTTCAGCAGTAAGCTGTAAAACAGCTCTCTGTGATTGGCATCAAGTCCAAGTACCGGCTCGTCGAAAATCACATAAGGAACATGGAGGGATAAAGCGATAATCAATTTGAAAATGGACTGATACCCCTTGGATAAGGCCTTAAACCGTTTCTTGGGATTAAGATTGAATTTCCCGGCAAGGGCTAAGGCGTTATTCATATCAAAGCCGTCATAAAAACGAGCCGTCCATTTAAAATGCTCCATAATCTTCAAATCCCGGTCATACAAATCCGCCTCGCTCATACAGAAGAGCTTCTCATGCACCTTCATATTCTCCGTCGCCTTAATACCATCAATGAGGACTTCCCCCTTATCGGCGAAAATGCGGTTTGCGATTATATTAATGAGGGTGGATTTGCCGGCTCCGTTTCTTCCCAGCAATCCGTAAATTTTCCCTGCTTCAAAGGAAACGGAAATATCATCAAGGGCCGTGACATCCTTGTATTTTTTAGTAATATTCTTAATTTCAATGGCATTCATTGCTGTAACCCCTTTCTATCAGCGAAATAAGCTCTTCCTTGGACATTTTAAGCCTTACGGCCTCGCTAATCAACGTTGCAATATATTGCTCATAAAATTGACTTTGCCTTTTTTGCCGTATTTTTTCAACGGCTCCTTCCTTCACAAACATTCCCAGGCCCCTTTTCTTATAGATAATTTCCTCGTCCACCAACATATTCATGCCCTTTAAAACAGTATGAGGATTGATGTTCAACAGAGCAGATATTTCATTGGTGGATGGGATTTTCGTTTCTTCGGGAAACACCCCTGTGAATATGGAAAGCTCAAGCTGTTCTGCAATTTGAATGAATATGGGTGTATCTATATTGGGATTCACATACAATAGCATCACCTCCGCTGTTCTGTAGTATGTTAGTTAAGTAACTAACTAGAGTACAAACAAAGTTTAACTGATAGGAATGTATTTGTCAATACCTTTTTAAAAATTTTTTATATGCAATTTTGCAAGAATATAGGGTACAAAATATTTCAGCTTTTTTATAAAAAGGAGATTTACCAGGAAGAGCTTTCAAAATTGATACGCTGCAAAAGATACGCACCGCTTCCAAGGATAACGCCTACGCCAACGATTACGGCGATATATCTCTGATAAAGGATTTCTGCGCTTCCAGAAGCACAAAGCGTATTTTACAATGGCTCTGGACGTTATTTCGGAGCGTGTGGGCAGACAGAGTATCCTCCCCGCCGTTGAGAGAAAAATGTGTATCCTGTAGAAATATATTCTGTCTTATAAATTTTCTGGAAGTATATAGAACTTTCCTTGCTATTATTTCGGTATGGCGATATAATAAGGATAAGCGAGGTGAGGGAACATGATTTTAGAAGATTTGCTGGCTAAAAGAAACATGACAAAATACCGGCTTGCAGTTGCGGCGGGAGTGCCCCATGCAACGCTCAATGACATCTGCAGCGGAAAAACAAAGCTGGAAAAATGCTCTGCAGAGACGGTATATAAAATAGCAAATGTGCTCGGTGTTTCTATGGAAATGTTGACGGAAGGCGGGCTTCGGGAAACAAAAAGGGAGCGCAGCTTCGAGTGCGGCCTGCCGGACTATCTGCAGCATGATCTTAATGCATACAAGGAAGGAATGAAAACCAAATCCGACCTTCTGGACTGCCTGTGGGGAGAGTTGTATGGCAGCATCAACATGGCGGAAATCAGTGAGGGCGTCATTACCCCGGAACATGCGGACTACCTGCGGAAGAAATATCTTTGGAAAGGGGCGTGTGTATGAACAAAAGTATCGATTTTACCAACTGCAGACGGGTATTGGGCAAGGCATACAATGGTGCGAATGGAAAAAAGATTGCGGTGGAATATGAAGGGCGGCAGTATATGTTGAAATTTCCGCCGTCAGGCCAGTCAAAGCCTACAGAACTTTCCTACACCAACAGCTGCTTCTCGGAACACATTGCCTGCAGTATTTTCCGTATGCTGGGTGTTACGACGCAGGAGACCATGCTTGGAACCTTTGACGTGGCGGGGAAGAGAAAAATTGTCTGTGCCTGTGGTGACTTTACCGCAGACGGAAAGCAGCTCTTTGATTTCTGCTCCATTAAGAATACAATCCTTGATTCGGACAGTAACGGAAGCGGGACGGAGCTTTCCGACATGCTGGAAACGATAGAAAAACAGCAGTTTGTAGAATCGGGACGCCTGCTGGAGCATTTTTGGGAGGTGTTTGTCATAGACGCACTGCTTGGCAACTTTGACCGGCATAACGGCAACTGGGGATTTTTGTACGATCCTGTATTAAAGACCACCGATCTTGCCCCGGTTTATGACTGCGGGAGCTGTCTGCTCCCACAGGCGGATGAGGGGGTTATGCAAAGCGTCCTGGAAAATGAGGATGCCTTAAACAAGAGGGTGTTCCAGTTTCCGACTTCTGCCGTGAAGCTGGAGGGCAGGAAAATCAATTATTATGATTACCTGACGAAAGCGGAAAATGCAGACTGTAATGAGGCGGTGAAGAGAATTTACGGCAGACTGGATATGGAGGAGCTCCATCATTTCATAGAGGACACTCCATATATCAGTGACCTGCAGAAAGCATTTTACAAAAAGTATATAGGCGCAAGGGCGTCCCTGATCCTTGCCCCTGCCCATGAAATGATCCTGGCTCTTTAGCCGGGGCAGATATTTACAATGTAACGGAATCACGAAACGGAGGCATCGTAATCATACGGTGTCTTTTTTCTTGCAATGAAAGGCACAGAATGAAAGAAAATAAGGAACTGGAAAGGGACGATCTTGCCATTAATCGTGAAATAATACACGGCCAGACGCTGGAGGAATCCTGCAGTGATTTTTGCAGCGCTGGCGCAGCAGTATCTGAAGGAAATGGAAAAAGCATGGGAGCAGAAATGGAACCCGGAGCAGGCGCAGGAACGCCTTGAACGGCCCATAGAGGGCATGAAACAGGCGCAGGCTTTTCTTTTCGGGAAGCTTTGATAAAGTTCATACTTCTGCACTTGATACAGTTCGTTTGAACGGTTATATTATATACAATATGCAGCAGGAGGTCAAAAATGTTTGAATATATGGCACCACAGGAAGCCGCAGAAAAATGGGATGTTTCGCTCAGATGGGTGCAACAGCTTTGCAAAGGAAATAAGAGCAAATCGAAAGCAGACAGGAGGAGATGAAATTGAATAAGATTTTGAAATTTACAAAAATCCCCCTGCGTAACGTATTGCTTGTAACGCTGCGTAATGAAGTAAAATAAAGGCGAAAGGAGGTGAAAGGCTATGTCCAAATACACGACTGGAGAAATTGCAAAGCTCTGCGGCGTATCTGTCAGGACAGTGCAGTACTATGATACCCGTGGTATTTTAACACCCAGCGAACTCTCCGAGGGCGGCAGGCGGCTTTATTCAGAGGACGACTTCAAGCGAATGAAAATCATCTGTTTTCTTCGTGACGTTGGTATCTCGATTAACAGCATAGGAGAATTGCTGTCTGAAACTAATCTTAGCAGCATTATTTCTACTTTACTTGAACAGCAGGAACAACTTCTTCGTAAAGAAATAAGCGAGAGACAGACAAAACTTGATATGCTCAATGAGATAAAGCGAGAGATAAAGAGCGTGGAAGATTTTTCCGTTGAATCTATCGGTGATATAGCTTATGTAATGGAAAACAAAAAGAAAATGAAACAACTGCACGCTATCCTGCTGATTGCAGGTATCCCTATTAGCATAATCCAGTGGACGTCAATTATTCTCTGGATTGCTATAGGAATATGGTGGCCGTTTGTTCTTTTTGTTCTGATGGTCATTCCCTGTGTGTTTTGGCTGTCAAGCTATTATTTTAAAAGGACGGTTTATATCTGTCCACAGTGCCATGAGGTTTTCAAACCCGGTTTTAATGAGGTATTTTTCGCAAAACACACCCCAACACTTAGAAAGCTTACCTGTACTTGTTGTGGGTATAAAGGGTTTTGTGTAGAAACTTATGGAAAGGATGAATAAAAATGAATAAGATTATAGAGTTTCTCCCGTTTTTAATTCCGCTGATGATTGTACAGTTTTCTCTTTTGGGCTATACCCTGTATCATATTTTAACACATAAAAACTATAAAAGAGGAAGCCGTACCCTCTGGCTGATTATCACCATCGCATTGATGAATTTCATCGGCCCGATATTGTACTTTCTGCTTGGAAAAGAGGACGCTTAACATGGATGTGCTGACAATACAAAATCTGAAAAAGAACTTTGGCAGCAAGGATGTACTTCGCGGACTTGACATGTCTGTGCCTGAACATTGTATTTTTGGCTTTATCGGCAGGAACGGTGCAGGGAAAACGACTACGATGAAGGCAGTCCTTGGACTTCTCAAGCCTGACAGCGGACAAATCCATGTCATGGGCGAAAAGGTACATTTCGGGCAGACCCGTACCAATCGTTACATCGGCTATCTGCCCGATGTGCCAGAGTTTTATTCCTATATGACGCCGCTTGAATATCTGAATCTTTGTGGGGCAGTAAGCAAAATGAATAAATCCGATATTGTGACGAGAAGCAAAGAACTGTTAGCGCAGGTAGGGCTTGGCGGGGAACACCACCGTATCAAAGGCTTTTCAAGGGGAATGAAACAACGCCTAGGAATTGCACAGGCACTTCTGAATCAACCAAAGCTCCTGATATGTGATGAACCGACATCAGCGCTTGACCCCGCAGGACGCAAGGAAATTTTGGATATACTTCTTGCGGTGAGAGAACAGACCACAGTGCTGTTTTCAACGCATATTCTTTCTGATGTAGAGCGCATTTGTACCGAAGCAGCATTTTTGAAGGATGGAAAAATTACTATGCAGGGAACCATTGCAGAAATGCGAAATAAGAGGTCTTCTGACGGATTTATCATTGAAACAGAGCAACAAGGAACTGACAATACACTCATAAAAGTATTTGGCGAACTTACGCGCAAGTCACAAAATACGTTTGTCTTTCATGGCAGTGAGGAACGGTTATTTGCCATTATGCAATATATCGTTGAAAACAGAATACCGATACAGAGAATTGAGCGGATAGAGCCAACGCTTGAATCGCTGTTTTTGGAGGTGACAAAATGAGGTCTCTGCTCAGCTTTATGAAAAAAGAATATCTGGAAACTGTGCGGACAGGTAAGCTCATAATTCTCATGCTGCTGTTCGTGCTGTTTGGTATTATGAGCCCTGCAATTGCAAAACTTACACCGTGGATGATGGAAATGCTGTCCGATACAATGGCAGAAAACGGATTGATTGTCACAAATATTCAAGTGGACGCCATGACCTCATGGACACAATTTTTCAAGAACATTCCTATGGCCCTAATCGCTTTTATACTGATTTTCAGCGACATATTTACCAAAGAGTACAAATCTGGGACTTTACTGCTTGTTTTGACAAAAGGATTGTCAAGATACAAAATTGTTCTTGCAAAAACGGTACTGCTGCTGTCGCTTTGGACAGTTGGCTATGGGCTTTGCTTTGCCATTACCTATGGCTATAATGCTTATTTTTGGGATAACAGTATAGCGAATCACTTATTTTCTTCGGTGGCTGTCTGGTGGTTGTTTGGCATATGGGTGATATGTCTTATTATTCTGTTTTCGTCGCTATTGCAGAATAACACAGGTGTTGTCCTGTGCATTGGCGTTTCAGTGCTTTTAGCGTATTTATTGAGCATCATACCAAAAGCAAAAGTATATTCACCTGCTGTGTTGATGAATGCCAATTCGCTTTTGCTTGGAACGGAGGGGATGAACGCATATATAAAAGCTGTCATTGTTGCTGTTGCTATGTGTATAGTATGTGTTGCTGTTAGTATTCCAGTTATCAACAAGAAACAGCTATAACTATCCTCTCCACTGCCCGAAATGCAAACTAAATGGATATGAAGAACAGCCTGCGAAAAACGCCCTAAAAATGGGCGTTTTCAACCTGGAAGCAAGGGGGATCGAACCCCTGACCTTTCGCGTGTGAGGCGAACGCTCATCCCGGCTGAGCTATGCTTCCATAGCGATAATTATATCACGTTTCATAAAAAATGCAATGGGAAAATTACCAGAAAATGATTTTTCTTGCAATCCTGACCAGTGAAATTTATAATGGGTATAAATTGGGGAAATAAGAAAAGAGACTGGTAAAGGAAAGTGAGAGCATGCAATACAACATCTTGATTGTGGAGGATGAAGCAGACATCAGCGGCTTGCTGGTGAACATCTTAAAAGAGGCCGGCTTTGGGACTATCCAGGCATATTCCGGAACGGAGGCAAAGCTGCTTTTGGAAAACCATATACCGGACCTTATATTGCTGGATTTGATGCTTCCGGGTATGCCCGGAGAGGAGCTGCTTTGGTATATTCGGGAAGAGAAGCAGTACTCCATGCCCATCCTGATACTCTCGGCCAAAACCGCTGTCAGCCACAAGGTGGATTTATTGAAGAACGGTGCGGACGATTATATCACAAAGCCCTTCGAGCCGGAGGAGGTAACGGCCAGAGTGGAAGCCAGCCTTAGGCGGGCAGGAAAGGGAGCCATCCCGGAGCAATCCTTAACCCACAAGAAATTAACGCTGTGCCCCCAGTCCCGGAAAGCGGTGATGGGAGAGACAGAATTGGTACTGACGGCCCATGAGTACGACATTTTACTGCTGCTTATTAAGAACCCCGGCAAAGTGTACTCCAGGGAAAGCCTTTATGAGCTGGTATGGCAGGGGGGCTACTATGGGGAAAACAATACAGTTAACGTTCATGTCAGCAATATTCGGAAAAAATTAAAGGAGCATGACCCTGACCAGGAATATATTAAAACTGTATACGGAATCGGATTTAAGCTTTCATGAGAGCTTTATGACTTCTTTATAAGTTCTTTATGACTTATTAAATCCAAAAGGTGTAAGATACGTTTGTCAATAAGGAAATTCGGTATTGGCAGACGTATTTTTTAAACAGGGAGGGAAAACAGATGAAGGACTATTGCGTAGAGACAAATCAGGTTACCAAAGCCTACAGGTCCCTTCTGGCACTGGACGGCGTAAGCATCCGTGTACCCCAGGGCAGTATTTACGGGCTGGTGGGTGACAACGGCGCCGGGAAAAGCACCTTGCTGAAGGTATTGGCGGGTCACAGCTTTGTCCAGTCAGGGGAATTGAAGCTTTTTGGAAAATTTGAAGAGAAGGACCTTATGCAAGCCCGCAGGAATACAGGCTGTATGGTGGAGCGTCCGGGATTTTTTCCAAATATGACCGTGGAGCAGAATTTAAAGTATTATTGCATTCAAAGGGGAGTTCCTGACCCAAAAAGGGTGGAGGAGTTACTCTTACTTGCCGGCATTGCAGATAAAAGAAAGAGTAAATGCAGGCATCTTTCCTTGGGACAGCTTCAAAGGCTGGGGCTTGCCATTGCCCTGATTGGGGAACCCAGGCTCTTGATTCTGGATGAGCCAATCAACGGCCTTGACCCCAGCGGAATCATTGAGTTCCGTAAGCTGCTTCACCGTTTAAATGAGGAGAAGAACATTACTATTCTGATGTCAAGCCATATTCTGGCTGAGCTTTCCCAGCTTGCCACAGTGTACGGGTTCTTAAGTAAGGGGAAGCTGCTGGAAGAAATAAACGCCCGGGCTCTTAAGGAGAAATGCTCCGACAGTATAGAAATTATCTTGTCGGACGTGGAGGCGTATGCCGTGTATCTGGAGCGGGAATTTCCGGAGGATACCTACCAGGTGCTTCCCAATCAAACCATCTGTATCCACAGGCCCCGAAAGCAGGCGGAGGCTTACAGCAGGCTGGCCATGGAGCATCAGATTTATATCACCGGAATGCGGTCCATACAGACATCTTTGGAGGAATACTATATGGAGCTTAAGAAAAGGAGGGGGGCATTATGATGAACTATGTAAAAAGTGAGCTTTACAGGGTAACCCACAGCAGGGGAATTTACGGTTTTACAGCGGTTTTGGCGCTCTTGGCCTTCTTGCTCAACGCCCTTTTGGGATTGATGGGAATCGTGGATGGGGACAGCTTCCGCTATGATACCACCTCCTTTTCTTATTCCAATCTGGTGTCCAATCCCATGCTTTTTGGGGTGATGGGCGTGGTGATAGTCATGATTCTGTATGAGGGAAACCGGAGGAACGGGAATCTGAAAAATACCATTGCCTTTGGCATTTCCAGAACAGGAGTATTTGCCGGAGAGTGTCTTGTGGCAGTTCTTGCATCCATGGCCTCCTGTGCCGTTGTGCTTACAGTCTACATTGCCAGTGCGGTTCTCCTTCTGGAGCAGAGGGGACCGGTCGGCCTTGGGGATTTGGTGATGGCAGTGCCGGCGGTATTTTTGACAGCGGTGGCGGTGGAAATTTCCATGATAGTTTTTCTGGAAGCCTTTGACCGGGCATCCATCGGTGTTTTGACTGGATTTTTAATCTGGATTGTGGCTCCCAAAGTGCTTTCCCTTCTGGGGCTGCGCTTTGAAGTGGTACGCCGTATCGCCATGTGGATGCCGGAAAACTTCATGGGCCCCTCCGGGATGATGGTGAACATGTCTGAATGCCAGACTGCCTGGGGAACGGCGGAGGGTATGGTAAAATGTCTTTTGGTGGGGATCATAGGGGTGGCTGTTTTCTCCTTGGCCGGAGCAATAGTCTTAAGGAAAAAAGAGCTATAAGAGAGCATACGGGAGTGAAGAGCAGATGTGGTATTTGGTTATTTGTGTGGCAGCGATTCTGACAGCGGGGTATTTTGCTTTTCGGTATTTTACCCTGGTCTATGCGCTGGGAAAGGTTACAGAAGAACTGGAGGAGATTCAGAAGGATTTAACACAGAATCAGATGCTACATCTGCCTGTCCCCAGCCGTCCCCTGGGAAGGCTTTTGTCCTGCTGTAACAGGGCTTTAGAAGGCTTAAGGGATGAGCGCCAAAGCTATGAGAAGCGGGAGAAGGAATTCAAGGAGCAGATAGAGCATATCAGTCACGACCTGCGCACGCCCTTGACGGTGATATTGGGATACTTAAAGCTTATGAAGCTTCACAGGGAAAAGGAAGCTAATAATAGTTGCTCCACAGTGGAAAAAGAACTGGAAGAGGTCCTTATGATTGTGGAAAAAAAGGCAGAGACCATGAACAACCTGGTAACACAGTTTTATGATTTTTCCCGGCTGCAGGCAGGTGGTAATGAGCTTAAGCTTCACAAGGTGGATGCTGTGAGAATTTTAAAGGAAGCCCTTCTGGGAAGCCATCAGATATTGGAACAGGCCAGTTTGGAAATAGAGACGAAACTGCCCAAGGGACCAGTCTGGGTACTGGGGGAGGAAGGGGCATTGGAGCGGATTTTTTTAAACCTTCTGCAAAATGCCGGACGGTATGCGCAAAGCTATCTGCGTATTGCAGTGGAGGAGCAGGGACATCAGCGATGCATTTCCTTTGTTAATGATACAGGAAAGCTTACGAAGGATCAGGTCCCCCATTTGTTTGAGCGGTTTTACATGCAGGACAGCTCCAGAACCCGGGGCAGCACCGGATTGGGCCTGACCATTGCCAAAGCCTTGGCGGAGGGAATGGGAGCACAACTGGAGGCTGTGCTGCTGGACGAAGATTTGAAACAAAATCTGGCCACAATTTCCTTTGAACTTCGTATCAAAGCCATATGAGAACATGAAAAAGGAAGGCTCAATCCTATGGCCTTCCTTTTTCATGGAAAGAGTTTATGACAGCCCATGGGCCATCAATCATAATGAGTTTACAGCTGAATTCTGGTGCCCGTCTTGCCGTTGATGCCGTCTCTGGCTTTTTCAAGCAGAGTAATCAGGGCTGTGCGTCCTTTGCCGGACTCTGCGAAGGAGATGCCGGCCTCCACCTTGGGAAGCATGGAACCGGGAGCGAAGTGCCCTTCGGATACATACTGGTTGGCCTCCTCCACGGAGATGGTGTCAAGCCATTTCTCATTCTCCTTGCCAAAGTTCAATGCTACCTTCTCAACAGCGGTGAGAATGATTAAGAAATCTGCATTTAATTCCTTGGCCAGCAGACAGCTTGCAAAGTCCTTGTCGATTACAGCTCCCACACCCTTTAAGTGGTTGCCCTGCCGAATCACTGGGATTCCGCCGCCACCGCTGGCAATGACGATTTCACCGGCATTTAAAAGGTCACGGACTGTGCCGAGCTCCACGATTTCT
>CAPNGW010000030.1 GCA_948665105.1 uncultured Lachnospiraceae bacterium | reverse complement strand
CTTCGACCTGGTGTTTATGGACCCGCCCTATGAGAAGGCGCTGGAGCGTAAGGTGCTGGAATATCTTGAGGCTTCAACCTTGATTACAGAAGATACCCTTATCATTGTGGAAGCCTCCCTGGCAACAGATTTTTCTTATCTTGCGAAATTAGGCTTCCATATGGTAAAATGTAAAAAATACAAAACCAATGCCCATCTGTTTTTACAAAAGCAGACACGGGCTGGGGGAGGATTGGCATGAGAAGAGCCATTTATCCGGGCAGCTTCGACCCGGTGACATACGGACACCTTGATATGATTGTGCGCTCCGCAAAAATTGTGGACGAGCTGATTGTGGCTGTTTTGATAAACAGTGCAAAAAATCCATTGTTTTCCATTGAAGAACGTGTTAGTATGTTAGAAGAGATGACAAAGGATATTCCCAATGTAAAGATTCAGTCTTTTGAAGGACTTTTGATTGAATATGCCAGGGAGAAGGAAGCTAATCTTATTATCCGGGGGCTTCGGGCGGTGACTGATTTTGAATATGAATTGCAAATTGCCCAGACAAACCGGATTGTGAATTCCCAGGTTGATACCTTGTTTTTAGCCACCAGCCTGGAATATGCATATTTAAGCTCCACCATCGTCAGGGAGGTGGCCTCCTATGGAGGAGACATTTCCCATTTTGTGCCGGGACCGTTGATTGAGCGTATATATGCAAAATATAAACAATAAAGGAGGATATACAATGAGCAGCAGAATGGAACAGATTATCGAGGAAATTGAGGAATTTATCGACGGCTGCAAGTATCAGCCTCTCTCCAATAGTAAAATCGTTGTCAATAAGGAGGAGCTCCTGGAGCTGTTGACAGAGCTCCGACTGAAAACGCCCGATGAAATCAAGCGGTATCAGAAGATTATCAGCAATAAAGAAGCCATTTTGGCAGATGCTCAGGCCAAGGCAGACAACATTATCGCCCAGGCCCAGGTGCATACCAATGAGCTGGTCAGTGAACATCAGATTATGCAACAGGCTTATGCCCAGGCCAACGAAATTGTGCTGGCTGCCACCAATCAGGCCCAGGAGCTTCTGGACAACGCCACCATGGACGCCAATAACATCCGCACAGGGGCCATGCAGTACACGGATAATATCCTAAAGAGCCTGGAGGGCTTCATCAGCAGCGCTATTGATACCACAAAAGCCAGAACCGACAATCTGTTAAGCTCCCTGCAGGGCTGCTATGATTTGGTCAGCGCCAACCGACGGGAGTTGTCCCCGGAGGATGATCCGGAGCCGGAGCTGCCGGAGATTCAGCTGGAAACTGATATGTTAAAATAACAGCCGGACAGCCAGCCAGGCCAGAGCTCCGGAGCAGATGCTTAAGATAGCTCTGGTTGCCAGGTACCTTTTCATGGAGAATCCGGCCCCTCGAATCATGGAGGCAGTCTGGGCCAAACCGGAGAGACCGCCGAAGGCTGTAAATGCAAGGATGAGAGGATACTGAATCCGAAAAGACAGGGAAGAGGCCGAGATGCGGGCGGCTCCGCTGGTTATTTCGGTAAAGCCAAACAGGATACAGGTGAAAAGCTCGTTCTTTACAGGCAGGCTATTCGCCATTTCAGAGAGGATGGAAAACAGTATAATGTAACCGCCCAGCTTGGTTAATGTTTCGAAACCATTCATAATGCCGGCATCGATGATTTTAAAGTTGATTTGAAATCCTGGTGCCGTTTTTTTTATCTGTGGGGGAGGAAGCCTGAGGTCCTTCCTGAAAAATTTTGCATCTATTATAAGAAATACAAGAGGCGGAGCATACAGAATGAGAAAGGTAATGATTCGAAGCTCCGGGCGGTGAAGGCAGGCGTTTAGGAGATAGCCGCTTACGAACACCGGCCCGATGTTGTTGGCAATGGCAAAAAGGCGGCTTCCCTCACTATAGCTTAGTCGATTCTGCTCCACCATCTGAGATGTGACCAGGCTGCCCATGGGAAACCCGAAGAGGAACCCTGCCAGCAGTGGGTAAATTCCTTCCGGACTGACGGGCAGAAGATATTTCACCACCTTGTGAAGAACGAGAGTAAAGGTATGTAACAGCCCGGAAGCCACAAAAATATAAGACAAAATCGCAAAGGGCAGCAGTGTGGGTAACAGCTTTGTATACCACAGAATCAGTCCAAAGGAGGATGCATTTACCGCCTCACGGGGGAACATCAGTATGTAAACAGTCAGTATCGTCAATACTACAGAACAGACAATTTTTTTCATAGTATAATATATGTGGGAATACAATAAAAATGCACAGGA
This sequence comes from uncultured Lachnospiraceae bacterium, assembly GCA_948665105.1. Classification (GTDB taxonomy): domain Bacteria; phylum Bacillota; class Clostridia; order Lachnospirales; family Lachnospiraceae; genus 14-2. The sequence continues at coordinate 11,603 of CAPNGW010000030.1, read as the reverse complement.
TATCGGAGGTAATAAGAATGTACGTATGTGAGAATTTGGAGCCAAAACAGGTCTTTCGCTTTTTTGAGGAAATTTGTGCCATTCCCCATGGCTCCGGGAATACAAAGGCTATAAGCGACTATTGCGTTTCCTTCGCAAAGGAAAGAGGCTTAAGGTATTTGCAGGATGAGACCAACAATGTGATTATATTTAAGGAGGGAACAGAAGGCTATGAGCACTCAGAGCCGGTGATTCTGCAGGGCCATATGGACATGGTCTGTGAAAAAGAGTCAGACTGCCCCATCGATTTTAAGAAGGATGGGTTGAGCCTCTATATAGATGGTGACTTTCTGAAAGCCAGAGGTACCACTCTGGGCGGAGACGATGGAATCGCCATAGCTTACGCCTTTGCCCTTCTTGACAGCAGCGATATTGCTCATCCGCCTCTGGAGGTGGTGCTGACGGTGGACGAGGAGACGGGGATGGAGGGAGCCAAGGCCATCGACGTTTCCATGCTGAAGGGACGGAAGCTTTTAAACATCGACTCGGACGATGAGGGTATTTTTCTGGCCGGCTGTGCCGGAGGGCTCAGGGCGGACTGTGTGATTCCCGTATCCCGCAGGGAGGCAGATGGCGTCCGGTTTGAATTGACCCTTCACGGCCTTAAGGGCGGCCATTCCGGCGGGGAGATTCACAAGGAGAGGGCCAATGCCATCGCGGTGTCCGGGCGCGTGTTAAAGGGGCTTACAGAGGAAATGGATTTAAAGCTTTGTACCCTTAAGGGCGGCATGATGGACAATGCCATTCCCCGGGAGGTTTCAGCTGTTCTTCTGGTGGAGAAGGAACAGGTACCGGCACTGAAGGAGGCATGTCTTCAATGGGATGGGGTTTTGAAAAGAGAATACCGTGTTTCAGACCCGGACATCACCCTTACGTTAAAGGAAATGGGCCAGGGAAACGGTTCTGCCCTGGACGCCGCTTCACTGACAAAAATACTGTTCTTCCTTCGGAATATGCCTGTGGGAATCCAGCATATGAGCATGGATATTGAGGGGCTGGTTGAGACCTCCTTAAATCCTGGTATTTTAAAGCTTCAGGAGGATGCCTTTCACCTGAGCTTTTCCGTACGCAGCAACGTCACCAGCCGGAAATACGAGGTGACGGACCGCCTCACCTTCCTGACGGAGTTCTTAGGCGGAGAGCTTACCACCCACGGAGATTACCCGGCCTGGGAGTACAAGGCGGAGTCTGATATGCGCAGGCTGATTGCAGACTGCTACCGGGAGCTTTTTTCAGAGGAGCCAAAGCTTCAGGTCATTCATGCCGGGCTGGAGTGTGGAATATTGTCCGGGAAGCTTGACGGCCTTGACTGTGTCTCCTTCGGGCCAAACAATCGCGACATCCATACACCAAAGGAGCGGCTTTCCATCTCCTCCACGGAGCGGGTATGGAGGCTGTTAGTGGAATTCTTAAGACGTTCAAAATAATGGTATGATTTGTTGGAGGGATATTGAATAGCAGGAGAGTCTGGTTTATACCCATGGTTATTATTCTACTGGTTCTGTGCAATGTCTCTCTGATTTCTTTTTGCAGAGACATGGGAAAATGGAACCGCCTGATGGTACGGGAGGAGGCCATGGACCGCATCCGGGCGCAACAGGTGCCAATAAAATTATATGATGATTTTATATCCTGGGAAAAGGACCAAAAGAGGGGAGAAGAATTTTCCCGTTATGACTATCTCCTGGCATGGCTCATAAGCGGCGAGGAGAAGAGGGAGCAGCTTTCGTGGTACGCGAAGAGACTTAAGGCTGTGAAGGAAGACCAGTACTTGGAATATACCGGGTATCTGGCTTCCGTGTGGACGGACTTAAGGTATTTTCCGGTTCCGGTCTCCACCTTAAATGAGAAAGCAGAGGTGTCCTTCACGGACTCCTGGATGTTTGAGCGGACCTTCGGGGGGAAACGGGGCCATGAGGGAACGGACCTTATGGCAAAGATAAATGAGCGGGGACGATATCCCGTGGTCAGCATGACTGCCGGCGTGGTGGAGAAAATCGGCTGGCTCCCCAAGGGGGGCTACCGTATCGGCATCCGGGCTCCCCATGGAGGATATTTCTACTATGCCCACCTTTACGACTATGCCGAAGATTTTCAAATCGGGGATACGGTGGAGGCGGGAGAGCTTTTGGGCTTTATGGGGGACAGCGGCTACAGCGAGATTGAGGGGACCGTGGGCAACTTTGACGTGCATCTTCATGTAGGTGTTTACGTGAATCAGCCCGACGGGACGGAGATGAGCATCAATGCATACTGGCCGCTGAAATCTCTGGAAAACAAGAAATTACAGTACCCCTTCTATTGAGGTTTTGCTTCCTGTATAGGTTGATGCCGGAGCCAAAAGCCCCTTTTGCCCTCAACATCATGGAAGGAGAGAAAAATGATGCGACTTGACAAATATCTGGCTGATATGGGTGTGGGCACCAGAAGCCAGGTGAAGCAGTATCTGAAAAAAGGGCTGGTGACGGTAAACGGGGAACCGGAGAAGAGGCCGGAGCGAAAAATTCAGCCGGATACGGACACTGTGTGCTTTCGGGGAGAACCCATGGCCTATGCGGAATTTGAGTATTTCATGCTCCACAAGCCCTCAGGCTGCGTCACGGCCACCAAGGATAAGGTACATAAGACGGTTCTTCAATATCTTGAGGGTGCCTCCCACAAAGAGCTTTTCCCGGTGGGACGGCTGGACATTGACACGGAGGGACTGTTGCTTCTCACCAATGACGGAGCACTGTGCCACGCCTTGCTGGCTCCCGGGAAGCATGTGGAAAAGACGTATTTTGCCCGGGTGGAGGGGGAAGTGACAGAAGCGGAGATTCCACTTTTTGATAAGGGACTGGATATTGGGGATGAGAAGCCCACCGCTCCGGCAAAATTGGAAATATTAAATTCAGATGAAATTTCGGAGATTTTGCTTACCATTACGGAAGGACGGTTTCATCAGGTCAAGCGGATGTTTGAGGCTGTTGGGAAAAGAGTTGTTTATTTGAAACGGATTTCCATGGGCGGCATTCTGCTGGACGAAGGCTTGAAGCCGGGAGAGTACCGAAAGCTGACAGAAGAGGAAGTGCAAAGCTTGAAAGGATAATAAAATGTTAAAAAATAAAAAAGCAGTGATTTTTGATTTGGACGGCTCTCTGGTGGACTCCATGTGGCTGTGGAAGGAGATTGATATTGAATTCTTAGGAGCGCGGGGAATGGAGCTGCCGGAGGACTTCCAGCAGAAAATAGAGGGTATGAGCTTTACGGAGACCGCAGTATACAGCAAGGAGCGGTTCCGGCTTACGGAGACCGTGGAGGAGTTAAAGGATATCTGGAATGTCATGGCCATGGACAAATATTCTCATGAGGTTCCATTTAAACCCCATGCAGAGGAATTTTTAAAGCACTGTAAGGAGCGGGGAATTCCCATGGGGATTGCCACCAGCAACTCCAAACAGCTGGTGCAGGCGGTATCGGATGCATTGGGACTTCACAATTACATCGAAATCATTGTAACCTCCTGTGAGGTGAATCGTGGAAAACCGGCGCCGGACGTATATCTGGAGGTGGCAAAGCGGCTTCAGGTGAAGCCGGAGGAATGCCTGGTATTTGAGGATATTCCGGCGGGCATCATGGCCGGTAAGGCTGCAGGCATGACGGTGTGCGGAGTGGAGGATACCTACTCCATGTATTTGAAGGAGGAAAAAAAGAGACTGGCAGATTTCTATATCGCAGATTACATACAGGTTTTAAAAGACACCTATGAGCGCAGACAATAGAGCCCTGTCACACCAGGAAAGGGCCTTTGCTTTAAAAGAGGCTCCACAGCTATATAACAGGAAAATGAGGACTATATGCATACAGGATTTTTACCTCTTTGCCGGGAGGATATGGACAAGCGGCAGATTTCACAATTTGATTTTATCTATGTCATCGGGGATGCCTACGTGGACCACCCCTCCTTCGGACATGCCATCATAAGCCGCATATTGGAGGCGGAGGGCTTCTCTGTGGGTATCATCTCCCAGCCGGACTGGAAGAATCCGGAGAGTGTCAGGATATACGGGGAGCCACGGCTGGCTTTTTTGGTGACGGGAGGAAATATGGATTCCATGGTGAACCATTATTCCGTGTCCAAGCGTCGGCGGGAGAAGGATGCCTTCACCCCCGGCGGGATTATGGGCAGACGGCCGGATTATGCCACAGTGGCCTATTGCAAGCTGATTCGCAAAGCATACCCCAATGCCGTCATTGTAATCGGCGGCATTGAGGCAAGCCTGCGGCGGCTGGCCCATTACGATTATTGGTCCGACAGGCTAAAGCCCTCCATCCTGCTGGAATCTGGCGCGGATTTGCTTTTGTACGGTATGGGAGAGCGCAGCATTGTGGAGACCGCCGAGGCCTTAAGCAGTGGGCTGTCTGCCAAGGATATCACCTTTATCCCGGGAACCGTCTATAAAACCGAGAAAAAAGAGGACATCTATGACGCTATGACGCTGCCTTCGTACCGGGAGCTGCAAGGCGATAAATTGAATTATGCCAAAAGCTTTTATATCCAGTATCAAAACACAGACCCTTTTCACGGAAAACGGCTGGTGGAGGAGTATGACAAGGGTGTGCTGGTGGTGCAAAATCCCCCCTCCAAGCCCTTAAGCCAGAGTGAAATGGACAAGGTGTATGCCCTGCCCTACATGCGTACCTTTCATCCCTCCTACGAGGCTTTGGGTGGTGTTCCTGCCATTGAGGAAGTAAAATACAGTCTGGTCAGCAACCGTGGCTGCTACGGCGGCTGCAATTTCTGCGCCCTGACCTTCCATCAGGGCCGTATCGTCCAAACAAGAAGCCATGAATCCATTGTAAAAGAGGCAAAGCAGCTTGTCTGGGACCCGGAATTTAAGGGGTATATTCACGATGTGGGCGGTCCCACCGCCAATTTCCGGGGGCCTTCCTGTGACAAGCAGATGAAAGCGGGCGTTTGTCCGGATAAACAGTGTCTGTTCCCCTCACCCTGTAAGAATTTGAAAATAGACCATTCCGATTATCTTGATTTACTTCGGAAATTAAGGGCCCTTCCCAATGTGAAGAAGGTCTTTATCCGTTCCGGCCTGCGGTTTGATTATCTTGTGCATGACCCGGACAAAACCTTTCTTAAGGAATTGTGTGAGCACCATGTCAGCGGCCAGCTGAAGGTGGCCCCGGAGCATATCTCCGACGGGGTGCTTGAGAAGATGGGAAAGCCCCGGGTGTCGGTGTACCGGCGGTTTGTGAAGGAATTTAAGGACATGAATGTGAAGCTTAACAAAAAGCAATATCTCGTTCCCTATCTCATGTCCTCCCACCCCGGCTCCACCTTAAAGGAAGCCGTGGAGCTGGCGGAATTTTTGCGGGACTTAGGATATATGCCTCAGCAGGTGCAGGATTTTTACCCTACGCCCTCCACCATTTCCACCTGCATGTATTATACCGGGGTGGACCCCAAAAGCCTGGATCCAGTGTACGTATCCAGAAATCCTCATGAGAAGGCCATGCAGCGGGCACTGATTCAGTACCGGAACCCCAAGAATTATGAGCTGGTGGTGGAGGCGCTGACCCTGGCGGGCCGGACGGATTTAATCGGGTATGACAAAAAATGCCTGATTCGTCCAAGGCAGAGTGATAAAAAGACGGTGGCGCTGGTGTCCCGTAGGCAGCAGGAAATAAAGAAGAAAAAACCCCAGAAGAAAAAGACCATTCGAAACGTGCACAAGAAAAAATCATAAGCGCCCAAATTTCATTGGCAAAAATTTAAAAAAATTTTTCACACTTCACCTCCTTTAATCGTTATCTCTTTTGAAAGCAGGAAACAGCCACAGAAAAGGAGAAACGTATATGTTAGTTGAACTGGAAGCTGAGGTAAGGCAAAAGGAGCGGCAGCGGGAATATGAGTTGCCTGGCTGGGAGAGGGCAGAGCGGATGGATTACTGTCAGAAAGAGTCTAAGACCAAATCTACTGGAGGGATAAGAAAAGTTGAAAGAAGATTTAATATCGGAATTGTACGCCGCATATTACCGGGAACTGCAAAAATATCTGGTAAATCATATATTTGATTATGCGGCAGCGGAGGATATTGCACAGGAGACTTTTCTGCGTGCCTTGGAGCATGAGGAGGCATTAAGGGGACTGGAGCAAAGACAACGCCGGGCATGGCTTTACCGCACGGCAAAAAATCTTCTCATCGACCGCATCCGGCATCAAAACAGGGAGCCAGAGCTTCATGAAACTGGTATTACAGAGACAGATTTGACAGAAATCGAGGTATGGCAGCTTTGCAGCATACTGAGTGAACGGGACAAAAGTATTTTTTATCTGCGGCATTTTGAAGGCTATCAGGCAACGGAAATTGCAGATATTTTTCAAATGACACCGGAGAATGTCAGGACCCGGCTGTCACTGGCAAGAAAGATACTTAAAAAGGAATTGAAAAAGTGAAAGGATGAATGAGGTATGGAAAAAAAGAAATTTATGGTAAATTGTGCATACTGCGATATGCGCGGCATCAAAGAGGAATTGCTGAAGCAATATGATAAAATCATAATCAACGCGGCGACTGTATTTACCAGTCCCAGGGTCCAGGTATTAACGGCTCCCTACGATGTGGAAATAAACTGCGCAAGTGTGGTTGCGGCGGAGGAAGACGCAGAAATCATTCAGCATAACGGCTCCTACTCCATCAAAGCCGGAGACCGGATTTCGGCAAAAAAATTCATTTTGTTTGTCAACGGGAAGGTAACCATTGAGGCAGGGACAGAGGAAATCTTAAAGCAGTGCCTGGGGATTGTGGTAAACGGTAAGCTGTCATGTCCCGCCAGTGTGCTTACAACCCTGCCTGACCTTAAAGTAAACGGCAAGACGGAGAGCTATCCGGACGGAGCCGTTGTGGTGGACAGTGTATTCTGTCCGGATTCCACCTTCGTACTGCGGGCAAAGGAACAAAGCTATTTCGCTTCTCAGAAGGTGATACTGACAGAGGAAGGGCTGGATGTCAATGCACTGGTGCAAAAGGAGGCTCACTTTATCACCCCACAGGCCGTGATTCCGGAAAAGATACTTGCCCAGGCCATTCCTCTTTTTGACGATGTGACAAAAATACAGGTAATCAAGGATGGCGTTTCTTACCTTTCCGGGGATATTACCTTAGGGGAAAATCATCTGAGAAAGCATGGCGCAAGGATTTTCATAGACGGCAATGTGCGAATCGAGGATGAAGTGGTTCTTAAAAAGCTTGAATTCCTTAAGGTTAACGGAACAGTGCGGATAAAGGAAGCGCTGGAGCAGGCTCTGTCTGAGAAAAGCGATGTGCTGGAATACCAGGAGCTGAAAATAGAGCGGGGAATCTGGATTAACGACAAAACCCACTTTAAGGTAGAACCTAAGCTGTTAATGAAGGATGAGGTTCATATATGTGATGTGGCAATGCTCACCATCCTGCCCCAGGTGACGGAGGAGCAGCTTCTTTCAAAGCTTAAGATTCAGGATTGCGGTGTTGTCCGGTGCTCCCAGGAGCAATACAGCGCAGTGGAGATGATTTCTGAGGATGTGGGAAAAATTACCTGTGGCGGAGAAGGCGGTCTTTCAGGCCTGTTTGCCCTTGGCAAGGAGCTTTTGGACACCAAGGTGGTGAATACCGGCACATATACCTTTTAGCAAATGGACATTTCTTTACACAGCATACCGAAATTATGATATAATGAGCGAAAGAGAAGAAAACATGCTTAATCAGCGGTGAATGACGCTCATAAATCAGTGGGAGAGGTAAATGCTGTGGAGATACGGGAAATCAAAGAAAATGAGGCCGGACAACGGCTGGACAAATATTTAAAAAAATGTTTGCCCCAGGCACCGTCCGGCTTTCTCTATAAAATGCTACGGAAAAAAAATATTGTTTTAAACGGCAGGAAAGCAGATGGCTCTGAAAAGCTTAAGGCCAAAGACCAGCTGAAAATCTTCCTGTCGGATGAAACCATCTCTAAATTCTCCAATGAAGTCACGGACATGGAAACGTTAAAAGGCCAGTACCCCGTAACGGCCCTTACGGTGCTCCATGAGGATGAGGACATTCTGATTATCGACAAGCCCGCCGGCATGCTGTCTCAAAAAGCAAGCCCGGCGGATATTTCCGCCAACGAATATATCATCGGCTACCTTCTGAAGGAGGGGGCCATTTCACCGAAGGAGCTTAACACCTTCAAGCCCTCTGTCTGTAACCGCTTAGACCGGAATACCTCCGGCATACTGATTGCAGGAAAGACCCTTCGGGGACTTCAGCATATGGCAGAGCAGTTAAAGGAGCATAGCCTTGGAAAATATTACTGCTGTCTGGTGCAGGGGGCAGTCACAAAAGAGCAGGAGGTTACCGGATGGCTTAAAAAGGATGAGAAGTCCAACAAGGTTACGGTCTCCCCCACAGAGCAAGAAGGCGCAAGCTTTATAAAGACCGGCTACCGTCCCTTAAGACAGGCAGGGGCCTATACCTTGCTGGAGGTGCGTTTATACACCGGCCGTTCCCACCAGATTCGTGCACACCTTGCCTCCAAGGGACACCCGATTGTGGGGGACTTAAAGTACGGAAACCCCACAGTAAATCAGCTGTTCCGCAAGCATTGCAGTGTGAAAGGACAGCTGCTTCACGCCTGCCGGATGGAGTTTGCTGACGGGAGGGTGGTAAAAGCCCCTCTGCCGGAAATTTTTCAAAAGGCTCTGGAATTTGCGGCCAAACAGTGATATTATAGTTACAGCTTTGACACAACGAAAGAGGGAGCTTCATGTATTTATATATCATGCGTCACGGGGAAACCGACTGGAACAGGCAGGGCCTTCTGCAGGGCTCTCAGGATATTCCTTTAAATGAATATGGCATTCAGCTGGCGAAACAGACCAGAGACGGTTTTTTAAAAGACGATATAACTTTTGACAAAATAATTACCAGCCCTTATTTAAGAGCCAGAAGGACGGCTGAAATCATCGGGGGAGAAAGTAATGTGCCCATTACGGTATCTGACAAAATCCGGGAGATGAGCTTTGGAGAATTTGAAGGCATCCGGATGTGTGAGATGGATACCAATCCCCGGTATGAGCCCATCCGTATTTGCTTTCGGGACCCGGTACACTATATTCCTCCCAGGCAGGGTGAGAGCTTTGGGGAGGTCTTTGCCCGCATCCAGAGCTTCCTTGAGGAAGACATCCTGCCTCTTGAGGGGAGCTGTGAGCATGTGCTGGTGGTATGTCACGGTGCGGTGCTTCGGGCATTTATCAGCATCATCGAGCACCGGGAATTAAAGGATTACTGGGGAATTGCCCAGGCAAATTGCAGTATCAATGTGGTGAAGGTGGAGGGCGGCCAGCCTGTCATGCTGGAGAGAAACCGTTTATACTATCAGCCAAAGCCACAGGCAGGAAGAGGGATTGTCTGATGCCTACATGGAATTCCAGGGGACTTCGGGGCTCCACCCTGGAGGAATTTATCAACCGGACCAATGAAAAATATCTGGAATGCGGACTTGCCCTGATTCAGAAGGTGCCCACACCCATTACCCCCATACGAATCGACAAGGAGAGCCGTCATATTACCCTGGCTTATTTTGATAAGAAAAGTACCGTGGATTATATAGGCGCGGTGCAGGGGATTCCAGTGTGCTTTGACGCCAAGGAATGCAACACGGACACCTTTCCTTTACAGAATATCCACAAGCACCAGCTGGTTTTTATGGAGAATTTTGAAAAGCAGGGAGGAATCGCCTTTCTGATTCTCTTTTTCACCCATCGGAATGAATTTTATTATCTGCCCTTCCGGCAGCTGGAGCAATTCTGGGAAAGAGCCGGGAATGGCGGACGCAAAAGCTTCCGTTATGAAGAGCTGTGGCAGGAATTTTTGTTCTGCACAAGGGGCGGTGTGCTGGTTCCGTATCTGGAGATGCTTCAGAAGGATTTGGATTACCGATGCCAGGAATCATAAGACAGGAATTTTGAGAAATGAGGTTAACAATTTTGAGAAGCTTACTACATACCCCGGAGGGCGTCCGGGATATTTACAATCAGGAATGTGCAAGAAAGATGGTTTTGCAGGAAAACCTGCAAAATATATTGAAACAGTACGGATTTCATGCAATTCAGACACCAACCTTGGAGTTTTTCGATATATTCAGCCGTGAAATCGGGACTACGCCGTCGAAGGATCTGTATAAATTCTTTGACCGGGAGGGAAACACCCTGGTGCTCCGCCCGGATATCACCCCTTCTGTGGCCCGTTCCGTCACCAAGTATTTTGCCAGGGAGGAAATGCCCCTGCGCCTCTGGTATCAGGGAAATACATTTATCAACAACTCCAGTCTTCAGGGCCGCTTAAAGGAGTCCACCCAGCTGGGCGCAGAGCTGATTGGGGAACCCTCCGTGGACGGTGATGCGGAGGTGATTGCTCTGGTGGTTGAAATGCTGAAGGCGGCGGGCCTTAAGGAATTCCAGATATCCATAGGACATGTGGACGTGTGGAAAGGACTTGTAAAGGCGGCAGGCCTTGACGAAGAGACGGTGGAGGAGCTAAGCCAGCTCATCGCCAATAAAAATTTCTTTGGTGTGGAGGAGCTGGTGGAGCCCCTCGCCATGGAGGAAGCTTTAAAGGAGCTGTTTCGAAAGCTGGGGGATATCTGCGACAACGGGGAAGAGCTTTCCCGGGCTTTGGAGCTGGCCGGAAGGTATCCTGTGATACAAGGGGCCATAAAACGGCTTATGGATTTGTATGAGCTTTTAAGGTATTACGGAGTGGAGAAGTACGTATCCATGGAGCTGGGAATGAGCAGTGGCTACCGGTATTATACGGGGATTATTTTTGCAGGATACACCTTCGGAAGCGGGGAGCCCATTGTAAAGGGCGGGCGCTACGACGATTTGCTCCCCTATTTCGGCAAAAATGCTCCCTCCATCGGCTTTGCGGTTACGGTGGACCAGCTGATGGCTGCCCTGACACGGCAGAAAATCAGGATTCCGGTGGAAAACAGGTGCAGGCTTTTGGTATATCACGAAAGCAGGCGGCAGGATGCCATTTTAAATGCCAAGGAGCTGCGCCTGGGCGGTGAGGAGGTGGCCCTGGTTCTCTGGGACAAGGATAAGAAAGAATGCGATTATGAGGCCTATGCCCGGCGGTTTGACTATACTGAGACCATATTTCTGGAGGAATCCGGCAGGGCCTTAAATTGTGCCGGCGCCGACAGCTCTTTGGAAGAAAAGGAAGGAGGCGGCAACCCATGAGATATCTGACCTTTGCACTGGGAAAGGGCCGGCTGGCCAGCCAAACCCTTTCCACCTTTGAGAAAATCGGCATCACCTGCCAGGAAATGAAGGACAAGAACACACGGAAGCTTATTTTTGTCAACGAGGAGCTGAAGCTTAAGTTCTTTCTGGCCAAGGGGCCGGACGTTCCCACCTTTGTGGAGTACGGGGCAGCGGACATCGGCATCGTGGGCAAGGATACCATACTGGAGGAGAAGCGAAACATTCACGAGGTGCTGGATTTGGGCTTTGGCAGGTGCCGGATGTGCGTCTGCGGCCC
>CAPNGW010000029.1 GCA_948665105.1 uncultured Lachnospiraceae bacterium | reverse complement strand
CGTCCGAAGGGGCCGTAATCTACAATGGGGTTGGTCTTTCTGGTCTGGTTCTCCACGGCGGCATTGAGACGGCTTTGCACCGAAACCTCCCCCGTGAAATTCAGGGCTGTCAATGTCATGCGCTGGGCCATCACATGCTTTCTGTCAAAGGAGACCAGCCGCAGTGAATCCATCTTCAGCTGCTTCCCTCTCTTTGTGGTCCAGACAAGGCTTCTTTTCACCAGCCCCTCTTTCAGAAATAGGGTTCGGCTGTACTCGCTGACCTCACTCTCCAGCAGAGAAAAGGTCTCCCCGTCCACAGTCACCCTGGTCTCCTTCAGGTTGGGAAGGTTCAAAAGGGTCTGGCTGCGCAGGGGAGAACCAAAATTGGCCTCGCCGTACCGGATATCAGTACTCTCATAAAAGCCGTTGATGAAGTTGCCCTCCATGCCGGTATCCACATCAAATTCATAGGCCTCCTCCATGGTGCCTCTGGTGCCAATGTAGCCGTTGGAGAGGGCAAAGGTGGTCTCGTTTCTGTAATTGTTCTCTATGGTAAAGCACTCCTCTGTCACCGTCCAGGCATCCAGAGGATAAATCGGCTTCTTATTCTTATCCATGTTAATAAACTCCTCTCTTTCAAAATTGGGGAAATCAGAAAACACTAGGGTTCTCTGATTTCCCAAAAGAGCTCCTCATCCTTGATAAAAGCCATTAAGTAATCCACGGCATTGGGCTCCAGGGCTGTCTCATGCTTTTTCAAGGCCTCGTACTTTAAGTTTCCATCCCTTAAGCCCCCTCGAAGGGACTCCCTTAAGGGCAGTACCAAGCGCTCCTCCCATTTCAGTCCACCCTCCTCAATGCCTTCCGGGCAGGTAAAGACGGGCGTACCCCGCAAGGGCCAGCGTTCATCACCCTCCGGCGAGTGCACCATCCCCACAAGGAGCCGGGGCCTTACGGTCTTCTCCACCTTCTTGAGGGCCTCCCGTACAAAATAAAAGAGGGCTTCATGATCCCCGTGCATATCCAGGCTGTGGGTTGTCAGCACACAATCCGGGCATTCCTGCACAAGGAGCCTTTTCAAATCCCAGAGGAAGGTGTTTCTGGTGTAGAAACCATGCTCCCGGCAATTTTCAAAGTGAAACTCCGGCTTTTCCCCCAGACCGTAGGTCACTGCGGAAGCACCGGAGGCATAGACCTGGTCTGGGTCCACTGCATGATACAGCGCTGTCAGAAAGCTCTCCTCCCGGGACATGCCGGTGTCCGCATAGCCCAGAAAAATTACCTGCTCCGGGGGCAGTCCCAGAACCTTGAGGCTGTTAAGGCTCTCCTTAAGCCGGGTCCGTCCCTTGGTATAATCCGAACATCCGTAATCGCCGTTGGTGGCCAGGACCACTGTAACCTTCTTCTGCTGCTGAAGCAGCTCATAAATCAGACCTGCACCCATCAGAATCTCGTCATCCTGATGGGGCACAATCATCAGCAAATGCTCTATGGATGATACAGAAAATTCTCTCTCCATTTTCTATCCTTTCACAGCGCCGGCTGCAACTCCGGCCACAATATATTTCTGCATGAAGATATAGAAAATCATCAGCGGCGCCACCCCCAGCATCATCATGGGGAACATGGTGGCCCAATCCGTGGAAAACTGCCCGATATTACGGCTGACCTCCTGGAGAATTACGCCTCTGGAACGGCTCTGCAGGAACAAGAGCGGTGTCATAAATTCATTCCAGACATTCAGAGTCACCAGGATGACAGTGGTAGACGTCACAGGCTTTAACAGGGGAAGTACCACGTAAAACACCCGCCTTGGCACAGAGCATCCATCCACGATAGCAGCCTCCTCCAATTCCCAGGGCACCGAGCTATCGATGAACTCCTTGAACAAAAAGACTGTCTGAGGCATATTTATGGCCACTGCCACCAATATGACTGCCAGCTGATTGTTCATCAATCCCAGATTCTTAACAATACGGTACAGGGAAATGATGTTCATCTGAAATGGTACGATGAGGCCGGCCAAAAACAGCAGGAAAATAATCCCGGAAGCTCTGTTCTTGGTGCGGGCCAGGGCATAGCCTGCCAGGGAGCCCAAGATTACCAAAAGCAGCACGGCAGATACCGTAATCATCAAGGTATTGCCCAGCGCCCTGGGGTATTCCATCTTCGTCCAGGCATTGACATAGTTTGAAAACTGCCAGCTTTCAGGCAATGCCAGCGGATGGAGCATGGCATCCTGCTGGGTCTTAAAGGTGGTGACAATCAAATAATAAATGGGAATGAACCACAGGATGGCCAGGAAAATTATAAAAATTTCCGTGAATATTAATTTCTTTTTTGTCTCTCTCATGATATCGCCTTGCTCCATTTCGACATAAGCTTGTTTACGAGGGCGCTGATAATCAGAACTATGATAAAGAAGCAGACACCGAAGGCTGCACCAGTAGAGTAGAAGCCATCGGAAATTCCCTTATCCATCATCACCGTCATAACCGTTTGTGTGGCATTACCGGGACCTCCGCCAGTCATGGCATATACGGAATCAAAGACCTTCATACCGCCAATCAGGCCGGTGACAACCACGATTTTCACAGCAGGGCACATCAGTGGTAGTGTAATTCTGAAAAAAGCCTTCAAGCCACTGGCGCCGTCAATGCGGGCTGCCTCGTAGAGTTCCTCCGGAACCCCCTGAAGATTGGCAAGGAATATTACCATGGCCCATCCCGTCCACTGCCAGACCTGTGTGGCAATAATGGAGTAAAGGGCAGACTGAGATGTAAAGAAATTCACCGTGCTAAATCCCATTGCCGTCAATATGCTGTTGATAAGGCCTGACTCCGCGGAGGACAAAATATATTTCCAGAGATATCCAATAATCAAGGAGCTGAATACCGCAGGGAAAAAGAAAATTGACCTTGACAGATTTTTGGTCTTTAATTTTTGGTTCAGAGCTGCTGCCAGAGGCAGACCCAGAATTACCTGAAAGCCGGTGAGGAGAATGGCATAGATAACGGAATTCTGAAGTCCCGTCACCATCACGGGCGTGTCAAAAACCTTCAGATAATTTTTTAAGCCCACAAAGTTCAAATCCACCGGATGCATATCCGTGTAATCCGTAAAGCTGTAGTAAATGGTGTAAATAAAAGGCAGAATACAGAATACTGCATAAATAATTAATGCCAGAGCGATAAAAATCACAAAATATTTTCCCAGGGAACCCGGCTGTTTTTTTGTTTTAACCATTGTGCTGTCCTTTCTTTGGTTAAGGGTAAATGCTTCCGGGAAATGCAGAATGCACTGAATGCATTCTGCGCGCCTAAGCGGTGATGTTTACAGCTAATTTCATCTCCGCGAGGCGCGCATCCGAAAGGCATCAAGTCTTACTTGGACAGAAGCTCCTCAACAGCTGCATCCACATTGCCCAGGGTCGTATCAAGATCCTGACCGTCAAGGTAAGCCTGGAACTCAAGGCCATAGTTCTCATGGGCAGCGGCAGCATCGCCCCATTCATTCCACGGGCAGTATACATTTCCTGCGTTCAGAGCAGAAGAAGCTGAATTGTAAGCCTCAGGAAGGTCAAACTCCGCACCGTTTAAGTAGGAGGAGCCGCCCTGGTTGTTCTCCCAGAGAGCTGCCTGGCCATCCACAGTAGACAGGGCTTCAAGAACCTTCACTGCAAGGTCTGCATGTTTAGAATTCGCATTTACCGCAAAGCCGCAGCCAGGGCCGCCGATGAGCCATCCGTCAGAAGCAGCAGTTCCATAGAAGGGCATCATGTCAATATTCAAATCCGGATTCTTTTCCATGATTGCGTCATAGTCCCAGGGGCCGGAGCAGAACATTGCAGCGCTGCCGGTGGCAAACTCATCCATTGCCTGGGCGTGGTCAATACCCAGCATGTCGGTGGTATAGATACCCTCTGTAAATGTCTCAGACCATTTCTCAATGTAGGAATTCCAGGTACCCTGCATCTTGGCATTGCCTTCACGGTACTGGCCGCCAAAGTCCTTGCCTGCATCCGTGGAAAGATACTCAGCCGTCACGAAGGCCATGGAATTTTTCAGCATGGGCTCCCAGCTCATAAGGCCGGCTGCCAGGGGCTTAATACCAAGGCTCTTAAACTCCTTGCAGACTGCTATGTACTCGTCGAAGGTAGTGGGAAGAGCTATGTTATTCTCTTCGAACAGGTCCTTATTAAACCAGATTCCCTCAAACCAGGAAATACCGGGCAGGGCGTAAACACTTCCATCGTAGGAGTAAACATTGGTCCCTGCATCGGAGTAGAGAGCGCCAAGCTCATTGATGGGCTTAAGATAGCCAAGCTTCGCATGCTTTAAGGCAGAGGCGGGAGACTCGCAGATGATATCCGGACCTTCCTCAGCACTCAGCTGTGTATCCACTACTGTGTTGTAATTGTCGTTGTCAATGAACTGATACTCAATTTCCACCTCAGGAACCGCTTCTGCCAGGTAATCCAACAGGGCTGACACCGTGTCCTCAGAGTTCCAATAGGACATTCTTAAGGTAACCTTTTCCGTGGGTTCCTCTGCATTGTCAGCACTGTCATCAGGCTTGGAAGCATCCTCGTTGGTGGGTGTCTCATCCTTACCTGCACCATCCTTGGAAGCGCTGTCGGATCCTCCACAGCCGGCCAGCAGGCTTGTGGCCATAATCCCGGTTAATAGCAGCGTCAATAATCTTTTTTTCATAATTTTCACTCTTCCTCCTTAAAGTAGTTTGTCAGAACTTTTTCTGATATCATTATTGTACAGGCGGCGGAAGGAGTTTCACAATAAAAGATTTTTTAGAACCATAGTACTTTTTTTACATTGCTTATGTTTATCGATGGAGCAACCTGGATTCCTGCTCCAGACCGGTATCCTTCAGGTCCCGGCCCAGGCGCACGGTAAAGCATACCCTGCCGTTTTCCTCCACCTGTCCACTGAGGCCACAGCGGGAATCATTATAGTACAGGCGAATCCGCTCCTGGATGTTATAAAGCCCATATCCCCTTCCCGGCTGGCTTAAAACCTCTGCAAGCTGATCATCTTTAAGCTGTGCGCCATTGTTACGTACCTGAAATACAATATAATCCTCCTCCAGACAGTAGGTAACCTCCACCCATCCCCTGGTCTCTTCATCCTCCAGATAATCCACACCGTGGAGAATCGCATTCTCCACCAGAGGCTGGATGAGGAAATGGGGCACCAAAAGTTTGCGCCCCTCCCCATCCAGATGCAGTAATGCATCAAAGCTGTCGTCATGGCTCCTCTTTTGAATCTCCAGGTAGGAAATAATCGTATCCAGTTCATTTTCCACAGTGGTGATGGCCCTGCCGTCATTTAAGGTGCTTCGGTAGAATTTTGCCAAAAGTCCGGTGATATCCGCAATATCGTCCTCCCCGCTTTTGATGGCCCTCCATTTGATGGAAGAAAGACAGTTGTATAGAAAATGTGGATTAATCTTTGCCTGAAGAGCCTGCAGCTCCGTCTTGCGCTTCTCCATACCCATCTGGTAGGTTTCCTGAATCATCTTATTCATCTTCTGCTGCATCCGGTCAAAGCTCTTATTTACCACACCAATTTCATCATCATAGCGCAAATCCATTTCCACATGAAAATTGCCCCGGCTGATTTCCTCCGCCGCATCCTTTAACCGCAAAATCCTCCTGCTGAGCATGGCAGACACAAAGGTCCCCAAAAGCATTAAAAGGCCGAAGCTTATAATCATCAAAAGGATGGTGGTGGTCAAAATCTCTCTTAGCTGTCTGTCTATGGCACCGCTGTCCCGGAAATAGCAGAGCTTCCAGCCGTTGGAAAGCTCCAAAACGCCTGTGACCAAAAATTTTTCGGTGCCGGCAAAGGTATTGGGCGCCTCCCCTCGTACATACTCCTCCACCTGCTGCTCCAGCTCCTTGTCCACAAAGGAGCTCCGGAAAACAACCTCCCCCTGGCTGTCAAACAGAAGGGTGCCGCTCTCGTTGCCATAGATCTGATGAACCGCCTCCGTCAGCCTTTCCAGATTCAGCTCCAGCTCTATCACACCAATGGGCACAGACGAAGAATTGGCATCCAGCAGGGTTCTGCTGGCATAGACACTTTCCCCCTCCACCCGCCAGATGGTCTTAAAATACGTCTGGCTTTTCTGATACCACCACTCACCCTCCACCACAGAAGCGGCATGGCAGAAATTGCCGATGCTCTGGGACAGGTATGGGCTGTAGATTCGTATCCAGTCCAGGTTGGAATCGGACGTGATAAAGTACCAGAAAATCGGCTCCATATCATTGGAGAGAGTTCTTGTAAAGGCTGTCCAATCCTGGCTCAAATGCTCCAGGTGATCCCGAAAATACGCATTGTAGGTAAGATACCTGATGTTATCATCCTCCCGGGTGATGATACTGTCCAGGCTGGCCTGCATACTGGCTGCCGCATCCTCCATGCTCAGCTCCGTTTGCTCCAAAAAGCTGTCCCTGGAGGAGCTGTAGGAATAGATGCCCAAAAAGAGGATGGGCAGAAGTACCAGCAGGAAATAGCTAATCAGCAGTTTTTTTCTCAGGTTGGCAGATTCGTAATACCATTTGAAAAAGTGTAGCATGGCTATAACCCCTCTCTATACTGCACAGGCGTCATTCCATAGTATGATTTAAAAAGCTTATTGAAATAAGACTGATTTTCATAGCCACAGATTTTTGCCACCTGGACAATCTTCAGGCTTTTATCCTTCAAAAGCTGGTGGGCCTTTTTCATTTTAAGCTCCGTGATATATTCCACAATACCCTGTCCGGTTTCCTTCTTGAAGGTATGGCTGACATAGGCAGGCGCCAGCCCCACCGCCGAAGCCACATCCCCAAGTCCCAGTTCGCTCTTGTAATTCTTTTGGATAAAACGCTTAATTCGGGCAATGAGCTCAGACTCCTCCCCGCTTTCCTCCGGCACCGCTGTAAGGATTCTGTCCACCACAGCAGAAAAATCACTCAATACCTTTTCCGGCGTCTTGCTGGAAAAGAATTCCTCGGCCATGATAAGGGCGTCCTCATATCCCACCTGGGGCATCTTGTCATAGAGCTCCTTGACGATGGAATAAAGGAGATGCTGAATATAGATGCGGCTCAAGCCTCTGGAAGCCGACAGGGAGCTGTGAAGCTTCCGGCAGCCCTCTCTTATCCTGTCCGTCTCCTGCTCCTCAATGGCTGAAAAAATATCATTTTTTACATCCTCAATATCCCGTGCATACCGTGCTTGTCTGTCACCGCCATCCCCTGCATACAGGATGCGGTCGCCATAACCAAAGACCTCCTTGCGGGCCTCGTCCATTTCTGTCAGCTGGGCCAGCAGCTCCTCCAAAGAGAACACCATCTTTCCCACTACCACCAGACATTCCTGCTGCCGTTTCAAAGCCTTTAACAGTTTTTCCAGCTGTTCCTTCAGACGTGTTGCGTCCTTGTACTCCGGACTGCGAAGCAGAAGATACGCTATGCCTGGGAGTATCTCCAAAAAGGTCACCGCCTGAAGGTATACCCTGGCCATCTTCTGGAAGGCCTCTGCATTGTGCTCAAAATAATTATCCGTGAACTCAAAGAATACAGGAAGGCAGCCCTCCTGCTCTCCTGCAAAAAGCAATTCTCTAAGGGCTTCCTCCTCCCCCTCGGGAACTCTTCTGGAAAGGAGTACCCTATGGAGCAGCGCCTCCTGTACACGTTCCTGGTGCTCCTGGTCCTGGGTGGCCTCCGCACGGTTTTTGCGAATCCTCTCAATCACGCTTTCCATACAGCTTCGGAATTCCTCCACCTCCACCGGCTTTAACAGATAGTTGACCACGCCAGCCTCCATGGCTCTTTTTGCATAATCAAATTCCGAATAAGCGCTGAAAATAATAATGACCGTCTCAGGATACGCCTCTGCCACCTCCTTTGCCAGTGCCAGACCATCCATCACCGGCATTTTCACATCTGTGAAAAGGATGTCAAAAGCTTCCCTCTTCATCAGCTCCAAAGCCTTCTGGCCATTGGACGCCTGCTTAATCTCCAGAGGATACCCATACCTTTCAATGAGGAAGGACACCCCCTCCCTCTCAGACCGCTCATCATCTACCAGCAATATCTTATATTTATCCATACAAATACCCCGGCTTATCTTAAAATATATTCTGTGAATTACCTTATGACCCCCATCTTTCTTAAGGGAATCTACATCCATTATATCTGAAAAAGAAAATTATGGAAAGATTCGGGTGTGAAAAGCCCCTTCTGACACCCGAATCTAAAGCATAAAAAAGTGCCGACAAAAGGCAGGTCCAGCAAATGATTTTTACTGGACCTGCAAATATTATCTTGTCTCGTTTAACTCAATTTCAGCAATTGAGTAATATCCGCCGGCAATACGCACTATGCGACTTCCATTACCTTCAATTCCACCGTTATACTCAAGCTTAGGTCCCTTGTTGGCTGCAAAAATTGCAACACGTACCTGCCTGGCTGTTTCAGCTTCAAATGTATATAGCTTCCTCTCAAAGTCACTGCTCCAGGTCTCATTGGCTGTCACCACGGTCTTCCATGTACCATCCTGCTTTAGCACCTGAAGCTCAAAGGAGGTAGGAGCAGAGGCGGCATAGCCGATGGTAAAGCCAAAGCTGTCAATGGTACGCGCATCGTCCCACTTGAAGTTGATGTACTGGGGATAATCCGGCACATTCTCCACCGAGGTGTCTACCCGGTTTGGATTAGTGGCAAGTCTGACCCCGTCACCGGAGCTTCTGAACTCGTTGACATAAACGCCGTCAGCCACATCGCCCACCGGGAAGTTGATATCCTCGCTGCCGGCATTTCCATTTTCGTCAGTGACAGACTTCTCTGCATAGACGGCATGGTTATAGCTGTAGCTGCCCGCGGAAGCGGTGGCCGCATCTTTTGACGTCTCATATACTCTGATTTCTGCTACATAGAAGCCATTTTCCGTGGTCTCCACCTGATTGGTATTACTATTCCACACGCTCTTCACATGAATGCGTATGTGGTTCACGCCTTCTGCAGGGATAACATTGGTGACGAAGGAAGCAATACCCGCCTCATCAAAGCTCCATTGAGCCTTCACACCGGTTGCAATGGGTGTCCAGCCATTGTATCCATCCTCAGAATATTCAATATCATACTCATAGGGGAATAGATTTGCAGTCTCTGTCTTCTCATCATACACAAAATCAGCTGTAGCATTATTGCTCTTTTTGGAATTAATTTTCTTTGTGGTGACATTCTTATTGACCACTATTTCCACAGCAGAAACGGTTTTTGCGGAACGAATTTCCTTCTCACTGGCCAGAACATAGCTCTCTCCATTTAAATCCGTGATGGTCTCCCGCTCATCAGACGCTGCAGAAATCTCCTCCTGAGTGTATTCCACCCAATCCAGATACAGGTAATGCTCATCACTGTTATATGGTGTTACCGGATAGGAGGCCTGGGCTCTTTCTGCTGCTGTCATTGCCCGGTAGGAGGTGCTTATATCTCCGTCATTGATATAGCCGGTATCGTAAGTCTGATAATGGCTGGAGCGCACACCATTGGCTCCGGCATAAGCCAGCGTTGCCACATTGCCCTCCAGAGGAGCCTGCTTCTGTGTAATGTTCTTTGTTACCAGCTGCTTCTCCAGCTCCTGAAGCTCTGCCGTTTTCCATATACGCACATAGTCAATATAGTGGGCCTTGGCATCTGTGGTATAAGTGTTATAGGCATGTGAGTTCAGACTAATCCACATAAGCATACGGTAGTTGACGCTCATTTTCTTGCTCCATACCAATACGCCGTCAAAATATCCGTTCATGCCGTCCGGGGTCCATTCATATCCATACACATGGTAATCATCCGCCGGTTTTGGAACATCCAATGTCTTATCGGTGGAGTTCCAGGTACTGTTATTTTCATAGACAAATGGGTCTCTCCATCGATGCAAGGGGCTGGCAAAGTGTGCATTCAAATTAGCTTCGCTGACGCCATACCCATACTCTACCATGTCCACCTCAACCGTCTGCCAGGGGGCATCCTGGAAGCCGGTAAACCACCAGGCGGAGGAACCGGACTGGGTCTTTGCCGTAGTGCCTCCGGTAATCTTGGCTCTGATCTCAAAATATCCATAGGCAGTGGCACCCCGGTCATCCGTGGCCATATGCTGGTAATTTGTCAGATTCTTTGCTCCGTAATTGTGAATGAGGTCACGAACTCCCAGGGTAATTCCCGGATTCCGGAAGTTGTCCCGGCGGGTCACAATACTGTCTGCGCGCATAGAATCAGTAGTAAACTGTTTCAATACATTAGAGCCGGCAGACTCAGAATATTCTATTGTATTATAATTTTCATTGCTCTCAGAGCTATAATTCCACCACTTCAGATATGAGGGCTCCCACCAGTCATCCAGGTCGTCCTCAAACTCGTCCTGGTACCACAAGGTCCAGTCATTCAAATTTGAATTGGAAAGGCTGCCCGTGTCCTTCACGTAGGGCCTGGGAACATCGCCTGCATCCGAAATGTCCACAGTGTAGCTTAAGGTATCTCCATCACTCAACTGAACCATGAATTCATGGCTTCCTGTGGCCAAGGTCTTCAGATAGGATGCCTTTAAAGTCAGAACAGAAGTGCTGTCGTCATATGTATAATGCTCCGTGGAAAGTACCTCACCGCCCAGAAGCAGCGCCTCAAAGCTTACATTTTCTACCGGAGAAAGTCTGGTTTCCAAATCCCGGTATTCCACATCAGATGTGCACTTATTAAAGCTTCCTTTTTGAGGACTAATAATGGAAATATCCTGCCTGAGTACCACAGCTGCCACACCAATGCCCGCCCAGTTGACGCCTCCTGTACCTGCCAGGGAAATGCTTACGGTAAGCTCCTCCCCTGTACCGGTATAGTTTACCTGATAATGGACAATCTGGGAGCTTCCAGGTGTATAAGCATAGCTTTCTGTGACAACCCCTCCTGCAGTGACAGGTATTGTAGTCTCACCCAAGGCCGCCACAGCCGTATAGGTGCCAGTATTGGGATGGCCTCCTGCATAGATATCCAGAATACGCTCCTGGCCTGCCACAGTTGGTACGGTAAAGTTGACGGTGGCGCCTTCCCCCTGGAAGTTTGTGGCAGAAGTGGTTAATCTTCCGTCCTCACAGGTGATTTCCAGATTACTCCAATCAGAGATTGCGGAGAATCCTTTCTGGGAGGAGGTAAAAGCCAGCGTTTCACCTGTTACATTACTTTTTCTTTCAGGTGTCTGTGTACCGGTAAAGCGCAGATAATCTATTACATCAGCCCTGGTGAAATCCAAGCTAATATTTCTGTTCTCCACCGCCACCGGATTGTTCTCACTCACAGTCTTCTGAATCTCTGGTACATTGCTGTAAAGTGAGCTTTTGCTGACCACCTTTTCTACCACAGTCATTTCAGCCTCGGTGACCTCCGGCACATCGCTTCCTGTATCACGAAGCACTGCAGCCGCCACTGAAATGCCTGCCCATGGCACATTTCCTGTGCCGGTTAACCTTAAGGTCACCACCAGCTCCTGGCCTGTACCTGTGTAATTCAAGGTATACTCGGTGACCTGAGAGCTGTTAGGCGTAAATGCGTAGCTTGCAGCCGTTTTACTGCCCGCCACCACTGCAATTGTCTCTTGTCCCATTGTGGCGGAAGCGGTAATCGTTCCTGTATTGGGATGCCCTCCCGCGTAAATTGTCAAGGCTCTGGTTTCACCTGCCACTGTGGGAACGGTGAATGTCAGTGTAGCCCCCTCGCCCTGAAAATTGGTGGCTGTAACAGTGGACGCGCCGCCTTCTATACTGACAGGCAGGTTTGTCCAGTCAGATACACCAGCCACAGCTCTTTGCACAGAATGGAAGCTAATCGCTTCTTCCCCGGCATCCTCTTTGCGCTGGGCGGGAGCCTCTGACGCTCCTGCAAAACGGATGTAGTCGATAATATCGCTCCCACTGATGTTTACATTTAGTGACTCATTCACAACTGCCACGGGATTCTCGTTACTGACGCTTTTTTGTGCCTCCGGCACATTCCCATAGAGCTCCGGCTTCGTCACCCGGCGGGATACAATATTCATGGTTCCCGCATTACTGTAGCTTCCTGCTTCATTCTCCGCCGCATTTACCTTGAAAGCGTCTGTACCTCCCAAGAGCAAAGACAATGTGACGGCAACGCTTAAGCAGCCAGCCATGATTCTTTTGATTCTCATTTTCACTGTTTCCTGTTCCTCCTTCCACTTTTTATCACGGTTGAATCTATTGTCTCATATATATTATATAATCCTTTTTGTCCATGGTAAAATAACAACATTTTTAGAAATATGAACATTTTTTTCGATTTGTCTCTTAAAATTTTTTCATGTTTTTGCGACAGCGGGAATTTATTATGTGCGAGGCTCAACACAAAAAAAGAACCATCCGAAGATGATTCTTAAAAGAGGCGACAACCAGATTTGAACTGGTGATCAGGGTGTTGCAGACCCATGCCTTACCACTTGGCTATGTCGCCATATTGTGAGCACCAAAGGTACTTAGTGACTCCTACGGGAATCGAACCCGTGTTACCGCCGTGAAAGGGCGATGTCTTAACCGCTTGACCAAGGAGCCGGACGTGTTGGCCAACTTCTTTCAACGGTGACCGTTTTATATAATACCACACTCACGGCTCCTTGGCAAGGGTTTTTCTTAAATTTATTTTATGAATTTCTCGTTACTTTTCACGAGTCAGGAATACGCACTGGCTGCGTATTCCGTGAGAACATGATACAGGAGTGAGGGGTGGCTTTTGCGTAGCAAAATTCGGAATGCCGCCCCGAATCGTTCCTATTCACGGTTTCCCAGACCGTGAATAGGAACAATTTCTCCGGTGGCGATTATGTCCACGCCTGTGCCGGCCACATCAGGGAGAAGAACGTCCCCCGGATGAACCGGAGCAGCCACTCTCAGTCCCTTCAGGGCCTTCATGCAGGCGACCGTTTTTTCTTTGGGGACATCGGTTTTTGTCTTCACAGATACCATTTTTGCCGTGCCTCCGGTGACAGGAACGGTGGATGTAATAATTCTGGTGGGGTTGGTCACTTCTTTTCTGGCGTAATCGTCGCCGCGTTTGCAGGTGCTGCCTGTGATACGGGTGACATGCCTGCCGGATAGCTCCACTGTAAGGGAGCAGCCCATGGGACAGCCGATACAAGTCAGTGTCCGTGCTTCCGTCTCCGGCTCATCTGGCTTTGGACTTTGCAGCATAACCTGTGTTTTTTCTTCCATCGCTATACCTCCTCTACCATCAGGGTTATGGTTTTCAGGTCCGGGTACTTCAGAAGCTGTTCCTTTGTCAGAACTACCTCTTCCATCTCGCCAGGCGTGACGATGGAACGTTTTCGGTGAAGAATTTTCTCTTCTTCAAAGTATATGTTGATGTAGCAGCTTTTATACACCTTATCGGAGCGAAATCGTACCGTGAGCTTATCCGGCATATAACCGGGCCGGATGGTCTCAGGTACGGTGTAGCGAACTCCCTGGGCCGGCAGCAGAGTCACGATATTGTGCTTCACATATCCCGCCGCATTCCGGCCGGCGGCCTCCGCCTCCTGAGATACAAAGTCCACCAAATCGTGTACGTGCAGTACATTGCCGCAGGCAAATACCCCTTCAATGCTTGTCTCTAAGCTTTCGTTTACCCGCGGGCCGGCGGTTACCGGATTTAGGGCAACACCCATTCCGGAGGAAAGCTCGTTTTCAGGAATCAGTCCCACGGAAAGAAGTAATGTATCGCAGTCATATTCTTCTTCCGTTCCCGGGATGGGCTTTCCTGTACTGTCCACCTCTGCCAGGGTGACCCCTGTGATGCGCTCCTTCCCCCGGATTTCCACCACGGTGTGGCTTAGCTTCAGGGGAATCCCGTAATCGTCAAGGCATTGCACAATGTTCCGTTTCAGTCCACCAGAGTAAGGCAAAAGCTCCGCCACCACCTTGACCTTTGCCCCCTCCAGCGTCATCCGTCTGGCCATGATAAGGCCGATATCCCCGGAGCCTAAGATAACC